>NZ_JAFAND010000047.1 GCF_019232825.1 Paludibacterium sp.
GTGCTGACCGGCGGATGAAATCAGCTTCAGTCCCAACGCGATCATCAAGCCCCCTGCCGCCCGATCGATCCATGTCTTGCAACGCAAATACACATTGCGCGGCTTGGCCGAGGAGAGCGTTAGCGCCACCAATGTGTACCATCCGGCTTCGATCAGGAAAACCAGACCGGCGAGGCCGAAGTTGAATGCCGGTGAAGTATGGGCAGGAAGAAATACGGCAAACACGCTGGCGTAGACAACGGCCGTTTTGGGGTTGCTCAACTGCGTGCTCAGTCCCAACAGTAAAGATCGACGTACCGTCGACGTGCCGCTGTCCGCTGCCATGGCAGCCGTATCGATCGCGGTCTTCGCCCCCCGCCATATACGTAACCCTAAATACGCCAAATACAGCCCACCCACTGCTTTAAGTAATAGGTACAGCGACGGCACGGCCAATAGTAGGCCCTTCAACCCAAGCAGGGCGGCCGTGGCAAACGCCAGCCCGCCGATACCCATGCCGAAAGCGGCGCCAAGGCCATCGGCGCGCGATGTGGTCACCGCCGTGCGCGCAACCATGATGAAGCTTGGGCCGGGGCTGGCTGCGCCAACCGCGAGCGTGGTGGCAATACCGATAAAAGCAGCGATCTCTTGCATAGGATGTCTATCTCCCCTTTTTGCGCTGGCGGGTTACGAAGCCTGAGAATTCTCTATTCATTCCGTCAGTCCCTAAACACGACAGTTGTGACATAGCCAGGCTTATTATTGTCATGGCACTCAAGCGTCACACTTTGTGCTCCACACTTTGTTAAACGGCATATGTGAGTCTGATTAAAAGTATGAGATGAGGTTGGGCGATAAAAAGTCATGTCATCATCGTCATCATTTGCAATTGTATATGTTATTTGCGTAATGTGGACATGAGCACCGGCGTCTATTTGTGCAGTATTTCCAGGCTCGTCAGACAAAATTAGCCTTATTGAACACATGTTTACAAGATGAGTGCCTTGAAAAGTGACCGTATGTGCATTGGCGTCAAGCAGCCAAACAATGAAGATTGCCGGGATGATGTATTTCATGATTGTCGCGTCTCGATCATGCGCTGCCGAATTGAGGTTGAGGGTCGACCAGTGCAAAAGGCAAGACGGACAACATGGCCCGTTGTGAAAGGGTTAACGGCTGACGGAGTAACGTGGGAGCGTTGCAAGGGCGGCGGAATGTAGCCGCTAGAGGAGCACGACATGACATTGCCTTTCGAGTACCAAAACGCGTCAAAGCAATTCGAGCAGTTCATGCTCGATGCACGTGACGCCGCGGGTCTCGCTACAACCAATATGGCGTGGAATATGGTGGTTGGTGTGTTGCGGACTTTCCGAAGCAGGCTCACGGTTCCGCAAGCGCTGCTGTTCGCCGATGCGTTGCCCCCCGTTTTACGGGCGCTGTTTGTCGAGCAGTGGGATACCAGTCAACCTATCCGCGATTTCGGGTCGCCAGAGGCGTTATTGGACGAAGTGCGCTCCGTCCGCCGCCAGCATAATTTTTCCCCGGATGATGCCATTCAGGCGGTAGCCATCGCCCTCCGAAAAAACGTCGACCCAGAAGTGCTGCGCCGGACACTGGCGAGCCTGCCAACGGCAGCACAAAACTATTGGGGCGGATAGGTTTTCGGTCATTTCCGATTCTCCTGTTGATTGCCCCCTTCTACGGTCCCGGACCCTGTCTCTTTATTGGGTAGCGTGCGTTCGCGCAGCAACGCACGGCTTCAGGATGCGCACAAAACGTGCGTTGCTACGCGAACGCACGCTACGCATTACTGGTGTGTGATTTTGCAGGAAATCGTTGTCGGTAGGGGCTGACCGGGCAGCTCACGCTTGGCGCAAGAGCCGATTTCGACCATTTCGAGGATATCCTCGAAATGGTCCGCCACCTGTTGCAGATGGCCTCGTGGGCATGCTCCACCACGGGGATGTCCGACCCGCAGGCCGAGGGCGCTGATCGGCAGGTTCTAGCCTTGCCCCCCATGCTGGCTACGGTTTTCGGGGGCGCCTCTTCAAGGTGTTTTCCAATGTTTTTAGCTCGGCTTCATCCTGGGCATCGGCCTGGCGTGCCTCGTCTTGCTTACGGCGCTGGTCGTAGTCCAGGTAGGACGCGGTCATCGTCAGCTCCATTTGCGCGTGGCTTACCTTGCCCGCATGGGTGAGCACAGGAAAACCGTTGCTGCTGATGATCTGGTCCACGTTCTGTCGCCAGAAACTCATTGGAATGGCCTCGCGCCGCTTGGTGCGCAGTTCTGCCGTTTCCAGGAAGATCACCACCAGCCGGTTCAGCGTGTCGATCTCGTCTTCGCTCAGGTAGTTCTTGGCGATCAGGATGTCCTGCTTGCGTACTTTGGCGCCCTGCCAATGCAAGAGGCCGAAGTGGCTATCATCGGGGTTGGCGCGGGTCATGATCAGCTCCGCGGCCGTCTGTTCGGTCACGGCGTAGAGCAACAGATTTTGTACTGTGGCAAAAAATGTTTGAGTCGCTTGGTCGGTCTTGTCGTAGTCGACCGACAAGGCAAACAGATCACGCACCTTCTGATAAAAGCGCTTTTCCGAAGCGCGAATATCACGGATGCGCGCCAGCATCTCGTCGAAGTAATCCGGCCGGCCGTCCGGGTTTTTCAGGCGATCGTCATCCAGCACAAAGCCCTTGAGCAGATACTCCTTGAGTACCGTGGACGCCCAGCGGCGGAACTGCGCCCCGCGGGGGGAGCGTACCCGGTAGCCTACGGCCAGAATGGCGTCCAGGTTGTACAGCGTCACAGGCCGCTGTACCTGGCGGGAACCCTCGGCTTGAACTGTCAAGGATTCCTTGACAGTTGCCGCCGGGTCCAACTCCCTATCCTGGAAGAGATTTTTCAAGTGCAGCGAGATGTTTTGTTTGGTTGCGTCAAAAAGCTCCGCCATCTCCAGCTGCGTCAGCCAGACCGTCTGTTCCTCAGCACGCAGCTTGATCTGGCTGCGGCCGTCTTCGGTGGTGTAGAGGATCAATTCGCTCATGTATTAGTGGTCCGATCGGCAGTTCAAGGCGTTGGCTTTTGTGCGTGGCTAAGGCCTATTGTACCGTCTTGTTCCAACGGTTACCGTCAGTCGAGTCAGTGCGCTCGTCAGCGTGGGTGGACAGGACGCGATGTGCGCGATCACGCCCTGCTCAAACGCCCGGAGAGTCAGCCAGGCGTTTGCGTTTACCGTTATTCCGGTTTTCAGATCGCGAGGGAATGAATATCACCACCAATCAGCCTGTGACTTGGTCGAGGTGAACCACACCTTGGGTTCGTTGGGCGTTGGTTTGTAGTCGCCACTGGCGATCGCCCGCACGCGCTCACGGATTTTCTCTTGCGGCATGATGCCGATCTTCACGGTTTTGGTCGTTTCTTCCTCTTCTCCCCATGTCTCAAGCCAGGCGATGACCTCTTCCAAGGTTGCATACTGGCCATGTGCTTGGCATTCCTCCCATGCCTTCAACGTGGCTTGGTTAAATGCTTCTCGCCGAGCGTTGCGCCGGCGCTCGGGTTTTGGGGCGCCAAGAAATGCCTGTAACAGCACGGGGATGGATAAATCGACATCAAGATGCGGGAAGTAAATGCCCATGCCGGACGGGCTGATTCGCACGTCTTGTAAATCAGCCGGGTGCACATGCTCCAGCCCTTGAACATGGTCGGGCGAAAACGCCAGTTGCAGGCCCGACGACAGGGTAATGAGGACGCGTGAAGTTCGGCGGTCATAGCGTGCCGCTACGGCCCCTGGAAAGGAGCCTGCCGGTTCTAGCGCTTGGTGGTTTGCCGCTGCGAATTGCTTAGCTGAAATCTCCATCGGTTTGCCTCCATCCCATACGGGGTGACATCACACAAACCGCATCTGACAAAGAAATTGGGGAGGGATTCAATCTTGGGTGAAGCACCGTTAAGCTACTGCACCTCGGTGAACCCGTACGGTATGCCGCACCAGGCGGGAGTCCTTAGCTTGGGCTGTCAACCATAGTTCCCGCGCGGGAAGAGGTTTGTCGTGGGCTGCGAAAGGTGTTGTTTTAATAGTGTGAACTGTTGTCCAAGCTGGACTGCCGAATTGTTCGGAGCACTACTGAGATTTGCCAATTGTTTCCAATGGTATACAATAAGCATTAAGTGGATTGGGGGTTCCCGGTCGGCGTCATGGTCTCGGTGGGTTCACCGGGGCCTTTCGCTTTTTGGGACGGATATATCATCAACCCCACCTCCTCATAGCCCTGTCCCACATATTCGCGCCCGCCATTGCAGTAAAACTTCTTCTTAAGTATCTCGAACGCTTGGTTTGTTTGCGTAGATCGCAGATAGTTCACACCAACTGGCCGTGCCACCAAATCTGCCAACTGCAAGCCTGCCAGGTTGGTTTTCTTATCCGCGAAGATAATCTCAAAGGGCAAACGCTGCCCTTTGACGTTGTCACCATCACAAATGCGGCGAAATTCTAGCTCCAGCTCAGCGTCTTCTTTCTTGCCTCGGCATTCCACCACCACATGAGTCTGTAAATGATCTTGCCCCTTTTCCGTCAGAAATGCTCGTAGTGACGCCAAGCAAATCCCCAAGGCTATGTGATACGGATTGTCGGCGGCACCCTGCGCCTTGCCAATGCTGACTTTATCCACGACGCAGGTGATAAGAATGAAGTTGCTGGCCTCCATGATGTTACTCAGGGCCGACATGAAGATGTCTCGAGTCGGACGGTGGCTTAAGAAAGCAAACGCACCCTTCTGCTTACGAATCTCATTTTCATGCAGCACGATACTATCGTGCCCAAAGTAATTGAATTTGAGCTTTTCAATCGCAGGAATGATTTTTTCGCTGTAATGCCGTTTGTGGAAAATACACAGGGCCAGAACAAAGACCGGGTAGCCCTCATCGATGCTTGCCAGTGAGTGGTCTCCGCTTTCATCTACATACACGACATAATCACTGAAGCGGCGCTCTTCTTCGACAATAGATACCGCTGGTTCCACGGGCATTGCTTCTACAGACTCAAACAAGGAGAACTGGCTACCGGGCGAACTCATAGTCTGCTCCAGAAGAGATTGGGCCTTGGAAAGGCGCTGCGGCCGGACAAGCGTTCGCTACCCCAAAAATTTGTAGAGCCTGTCAAGGTGGCGAAAATCTGGCCGGGTGGCCGATGGACGACAGCATGGTACTTCTTGATCGTGTGAAGCAACAGTACACCACTGTACCGAGGGTGTTTACATATCATGCCTGCCGTGGGCTTTGCATCATTGCGACACGACCCCAACGGTTCCCTCGGGACACTAATGCCTACTTTGTAGCAATCGAGCAGCTGACTTCCAGGTTCATGCCGAACCATTGTGTTTCAAACTCAAGTCGATTCACTTGAGTCATGGTTTGCTTTGGGCTTTGTGGTCCGTTTGCGTTCATGAGGTTGGGGCAATGCGAGGTCCTGCAGCTTGCGGCCAAGCTCATCATCGCGGGCGAGCCCTTCGATGTCGCCATCGAGTCCGAGTACTCGCAGTGCGCGCATGTAGGTCCCTATGGCGATGTTGGGGGCGCCATGCTCCAGCCGTCGCAGAGTTTCGCGCGAGACACCCATGCGCTCAGCGAAGAGTTCCGCCGTTATCCGGCGCCGTAGGCGCGCAAGCCGTAAGCGCTCGCCGAGGGCAGAGAGTTGCCGGAGTACGGAAGGAAAGGTGGGGAGCGTTGTTTTAGCCATGGTGCCGCATAAATTAGGCAATCTTCTGCAATTTGCCAATTCTGCGTGGCATGAATGGGGCAAGACACCCTGGTGAAGGGGGTGGTTCAAAATGCTGATGCCGCTTTCTTGTCAGCAGGCCCTATCAAGTGCGACAGGTGCGATACCTAATCGAGTCTTGTGCATACAGGAGGCCGTGCGTTGCTGAGCGAAGGCACGCTACGCATGGCTGGCGGGAACCCTTAATTTGAACTACCGAGGATTCCTCGACAGTTGCCGCCCCCATGGGTTCAACGACCCTTTGATGTACTTCAGTACAGCCGCATCTATACTCAGTTGTATTACTGCATCGGCATAGCGAGGACAGGCATGGCGATCAACCATAGCACGGCCGACGAAAGTATCAGGGATGCGCTGCATTCGGTGCGGACATTGCTTGGGATGCAAATCGCGTTCATCTCCGAGTTCAAGGGTGGCCGTCGGATCTTCCGTTATGTCGATACCGCAGAGGACATCCGCCCCATCATCGATGTCGGCGACTCGAATCCATTGGAAGAAAGCTATTGCCAGCGCGTGGTGGATGGCCGTCTGCCGGAGCTGATCCGGGATGCCCAGCAAAACCCCGAGGCCTTGACCTTGCCGGTGACGACCGCGCTGCCGGTCGGCGCCCATTTGAGCGTGCCCATCCGCTTCAGCGATGGCCAGCTCTACGGCACGTTTTGTTGCTTCTCCATGTCCCCCGATGCCACTTTGAACGACCGCGACATCCGCACCTTGCGGCTGTTCGCGGAAATCACCTGCAAGTTGATGGAGCAGCAGATCGAGGAAAGCCATAGCCACCAGCTGATCGTCGACCGTCTGCAAGAGACGCTGGACGCGGAGCGCTTCAACATCGTCTACCAGCCGATCATCCATATTGCCCAGCATAAGATCGTCGGCTACGAAGCGCTGACGCGCTTCTTGGCCGAGCCGATCCGCCCGCCGGACGTCTGGTTCAACGAAGCCGCGGAAGTCGGTTTGCAAGAGGCGCTGGAGTTGGCGGCCATTCGCAAGGCGCTGCAGGGGCTGGCTCGTTTCCCGGACGACACCTATATGTCGCTCAACGCCTCGCCCGCGACCATTCTGAAAGGCATCCCTCGATGCGGTGCTGGCGGGCTTTCCCCTCGACCGCCTGATGCTGGAAGTCACCGAGCACACTTCCGTCGACGATTATGTTCAGATCGCCGCCGCCCTGAAGCCGTTGCGGGACAGTGGTTTGAAGCTGGCGGTGGACGATGCCGGCGCGGGCTACGCCAGTTTTCGCCATATCCTCAAGTTGCAGCCGGACGTCATCAAACTCGATGTCAGCTTGATCCGGCAAATCGACAGCGATACAGGGTGCCGGGCCCTCGCCGGGGCGCTGATCCGGTTCGCCGAGGAAACGGGCAGCAAGATCGTCGCCGAGGGGGTGGAGACCGTGGAGGAACTGCGGGCTTTGCGGGAATTGCAGGTCAACAAGGCGCAGGGCTATCTGCTGGGACGCCCGGCCTTGATCGATGCCCTGCCGTCTCAACCCGCGTGGGGTGACAGCCCCCCTGCCGGGAGGCTGTGAGCCGTACTAGCAAAATGGCGCATTGCTGCGCGAATGCGCCCTACGCAGGGTGGGTAGGGCGTATTCGCCGCAGGCAATACGCCATCTTTTTAGAGTTCCGCAGCAGTCACCACGCGCAAAGGCTTTGGCGTGGCCGACGTGGCGCTCCAGGCGGCGTTGAAGTGATCGATGACCTGCTCGCCGCTGAGGGCAAAGGCGCTGAGTGTGGTATGTCCGTCGCGGATGACCGTCACCTGATACCCGCGCGACACCGCGTTGCGCAACGTGCTGTCGATGCAGAAATCGGTGGCGCAGCCGCCTATCCATAGCTTGCTGATCTCAGTGGCGGACAGTTGCTCGGTCAGATCGGTGTCGCAGAAGCTGTCGCCGAAGCGTTTGAACACGCGAATATCGCCTTCCTGAACCGCGAGCTTGGGATGAAGTTGCCAGGCATCGGAGCCGCGCTGCAGGTCGTCGTCCTCATGCTGGACAAAAATCACCGGATAGCCGCGCTGGCGCGCCTTGGCGATGGCGAGGTTGAGATGATCGAGCACGGCATCCAGCCGGGCAGCGCGCAATTCGCCGTCGACCACACCGACCTGTACGTCAATCACCAGTAAAGCGGTATCAGACATGATGTTCTCGCAGAAGGGGGATTAGCCGTAAGCATATCAGCTCGGGCAGGCGGGTTTGCGTAAAAATCCCGATATCGCCTTTCTCCCTTTCGCCCCGCGCCGGTACAATACGCGCTTGTTGAATAGCCACCAACCTCGTTTGGAAACACTATGTTGCGCATAACCGAATTGAAGCTTCCGCTGGAACATCAGCCGGAAGCCCTGGAGGCCGCCATTGTGGCGCGCCTTGGCATCCCCGCCGCCGATCTGCACGGGTTTACCGTGTTCAAGCGCAGTTACGACGCGCGCAAATCGATGATGGTGCTCACCTACATCGTCGACGCCGACGTCGCCAACGAAGCGCAGCTGCTGACGAAATTCAAAGACGACCAGCACGTGCTGGCCACGCCGGACACCGATTACCACTTCGTGGCGCAAGCGCCGGCCAATTTGCCGTTGCGGCCGGTGGTGGTCGGCTTCGGCCCCTGCGGTATTTTCGCCGCGCTGGTGTTGGCGCAAATGGGCTTTAAGCCGCTGGTGCTGGAGCGCGGCAAGAAGGTGCGCGAGCGCACCAAAGACACCTGGGACCTGTGGCGCAAGAACACGCTGCATCCCGAGTCCAACGTCCAGTTCGGCGAAGGCGGCGCCGGCACCTTCTCCGACGGCAAGCTCTACAGCCAGATCAAGGACCCGCGCTTTCTCGGCCGCAAGGTGCTGACCGAGTTCGTCAAGGCCGGCGCGCCGGAAGAAATTCTGTACATCGCCAAGCCGCACATCGGCACTTTCCGCTTGGTGAGCATGGTGGAGAAGATGCGCGCCGAGATCGAGGCGCTGGGCGGGGAAATCCGTTTCCAACAACGCGTCACCGATTTCGAGATCGAGGACGGCAAGCTGCGCGGCCTGACGCTGGCCAGCGGCGAGCAGATCCGCGCCGACCACGTGGTGCTGGCCTTGGGCCACAGCGCGCGCGACACCTTTGAAAAGCTGCACGAGCGCGGCGTCTTCATGGAGGCCAAGCCGTTCTCGGTCGGCTTCCGCATCGAACACCCGCAAACGCTGATCGACAAGGTGCGCTGGGGCAAGTACGCCGGCAACGAAATTCTCGGCGCGGCGGATTACAAGCTGGTGCACCACGCCGCCAACGGCCGCTCGGTGTACAGCTTCTGTATGTGTCCGGGCGGCCAAGTGGTGGCCGCCACCTCCGAGCCGGGCCGCGTGGTGACCAACGGCATGAGCCAATATTCGCGCAACGAGCGCAATGCCAACGCCGGCATCGTCGTCGGCGTGACGCCGGACGACTATCCGGGCGGCCCGCTGGCCGGCATCGCCTTCCAGCGCGCGTTGGAAAGCCGCGCCTTCGAGCTGGGCGGCGGCACCTACGAAGCGCCGGGCCAATTGGTGGGCGACTTCCTCGCCGGGCGTCCGTCGACCAAGCTGGGCTCGGTGATGCCGTCTTATCAGCCTGGCGTGCATCTGACCGATCTGGCCACCGCCTTGCCCGACTACGCCATCGCCGCGCTGCGCGAGGCGATTCCGGCCTTCGATAAGAAAATCCGCGGCTTCTCGATGAACGACGCCGTGCTCACCGGCGTGGAAACCCGCACCAGCTCGCCGTTGCGCATCACGCGCGGCGAAGACCTGCAAAGCCTCAACGTCCGCGGTTTGTATCCGGCGGGCGAGGGCGCCGGTTACGCCGGCGGGATTCTGTCTTCGGGTGTGGACGGCATCAAGGTGGCCGAGGCGCTGGCGCTCGATCTGGTGAACGCCGGCGCCTGAGGGCGCTTAGGAAAGAATCTGCGCGAACAGCGGGGATAGCAGCACCATCAAAATACCCACGAAAACCATGGTCAGGCTGGAGACGACACCCTCCTCCTGGCCAATTTCGTGCGCCTTGGCGGTACCGGCGCCGTGGGACGACGAGCCCAGGCCGGCGCCGCGGCCGTGTGCGCTGCGGATGCGGATCAGCTTGTAAATCGGTTCGCAGCACAGCATGCCGATGACGCCGGTAAACACCACCATCAGCGCGGTGATGTCAGGCAGGCCGCCGAAGTTGCTCGAGGCCAGAATGGCAAACGGCGTCGAGACCGAGCGCGGCAGCAGGCTGCGCGCCAGCACCGGCGGCAAGCCGAGCAAGCGCGCCAGCCCCCAGTTGGACAGCAGCCCAAGAATCAAGCCAGTGCCGACGCCGGCGGCGAGCGTGAGCGGATAGCGCATGATCATGTGGCGCTGGCGGTAGATCGGCAAGGCGAAGGCGATGGTGGCCGGGCCGAGCAGCGCCACCAGCCAGTGGGTGTACATGAAGTAGTCGGGCAGCGGGATGCGCAGCAGCATCACCAGCGCCAGCACCGCGATCGGCGCGGCCAGCAGCGGGGTAAACCAGAAGCTTTTGGTGCGGCGGTACATCGTCTTGGCCACGATGTAAAACAACACGGTCATCAGCAGGCTCAGCACGGCCCAAAACAGATCAGACATGGCTTTTCTCCTGCCGCAGGCGATGCTCGTACGCGAACACGCGGTCGACCGCCAGCGCGGTGCCGGCCATGACGATGGCGGTGCCGCCGATCAAAATGACCGCCAGGCCGACGCCGCTATGGTTGACCAGCTGTTGGTATTTCAACACCGAAATCACCGGCGGGATGAAGAACAGCAACATGTCGGCCAAGAGCCAGGTGCAGCCGAGGGCGACCAGTTTTTCCGGCACGACTTTGGTGATCAGCAGCACGGCCATCAGACCCAACCCCACCACACTGCCGGGAATCGGCAGGCCGACACGGGCCACGAGCAGATTGCACGCCCACAGCAGCGCCCAGATCAGGGCGACCTGGCCCGCGGTGGTGATTACATGGAAGGCTTTCACGACAACACTCACTTTGCAGCGCGTTCGCGAAGAACGCACGTCTTCATAATCAAGATGAGAGTATAGAGCGCGGAAATAAATAGATAAAATGAATGTATTTGATAGATTGCATATCCTATAGTTATGTAATGGATCTACGCGTACTGAAATATCTCGATGAAGTGGTGGCTTGCGGCAGCTATGCCCGCGCCGCCGAGCGCCTGCATGTGACGCAGCCGGCTTTGAGCAAGGCGATCCGGCTGTTGGAGGAAGAGCTCGACGTCGTGCTGCTGGAACGCGGCCGCCGTGGCGTCGGCTTGAAAATCACCGCGGCGGGGGAAGTCGTGATCAAGCATGCGCGGCAATTGTTGCAGGGGCGCGAGCAGATGCTGCAAGCGCTGGTGGCGCAGCGCGGGCTGCAGGGGGGCGAGCTGAGCATCGGTCTGCCGCCGCTGGGCAGCGCCGAGATTTTTGCGCCGGTGATCGCGCGTTACCGGGAGCGTTACCCGGCCATCACGCTGCGCCTGCGCGAGCGCGGCGGCGACGAGCTGGCGCAAGCGGTCCGCTCCGGCGAGATCGAGCTGGCCGCCACCATTCTGCCGCTGTCGCACGACGATCTCGACATGGCCTTCGTGCGCGACGAGGCGATGGTCGTGGCCTTGCCGCGCTCGCATCCGTTGGCCACGCGGCGGCAGTTGGCGCTGGCCGACTTGGCCGACACGCCGCTGGTGTTGTTCGAGAACGGCTTCGTCTTGAACCGCTTGATTCATCAGGCCTGCCTCGGCGCCGGCTTCACGCCGCGCGAAGTGGCCTATATCGGCCAGCCCAGTTTCGGCCTGGCGCTGGTGCTGGCCGGTGCCGGCGCCATGCTGCTGCCGGCGGTGGTGGCCGCGCACCACATGGTCGATGGCGTGACGATGGTGCCGTTGGAAGGCGACGCCCTGCGCTGGCGCCTGGTGCTGGTGTGGCGGCGCGGCGCCAGCTTGTCTTATGCGGCGCGCGCGCTGCTGGAGATGTTGCCGGGCAAAGCGGAAGGGGTTTGAGCCTCCGCCAACAGCCAATGCGCAAACGCCTGCAGCGGCGCGTTGCACAACGCGATCGGCGCGGGCAGGACCAGGCAAAAATTCTTGGCGATCGATCGCGCTTCCGGCCACGGCGCGACAAGCCGGCCCTCGGCCAAGGCGGTTTCGACGTATAGGCGCGGCACCAGCGCCACGCCCAGCCCGGACAGCGCGGCCTCGATCAGCATGGCGTGCAGATCGTAACGCGCGCCGACCGCCGGGTGCGTGAGCGTTATGCCGGTCTCTTGCGCATAGCGTTGCCAGGCCTCGGGGTTTTGCCGACGGTGCAGGCGCGGCAGCCTCGAAGGCGATCAATGCGGCGTTGCTGGGAATTCTCCGTCTCACAGTGTTTCCTCCGCAGCGGTGCAATGGCGTGGCATTCGCGCCTTGTATTCACGCGACGCGCTGAGGAGACGACCCATGTCCATCGCCAACTTTCCCAGCCGGCAAATCGGCGATTACGTGATCACCGCCGTCAGCGACGGCTATCTCAGCGCCAGTTTGACGTTGCTGTCGAATATCGATCCGGACGACGCCTCGGCCATGCAGATTGCCGCCGGCGCGCATCCGCCTGACGCCGTGCATATCAATGGCTATTTGGTTCGCGGTCGTGGCCGCACAGTGTTGATCGACGCCGGGGCCGGCGGATTCAAGCAGTGGGGCGGCCGTCTGCCCGCCGCTTTGGCCGAGGCCGGTGTCGATCCGGCCGCCATCGATACGGTGCTGCTGACGCACGCCCATCCGGACCATGTCGGCGGGCTGCTCGACGCCGATGGCCATGCCCGCTTCGCCAATGCGGCGCTGATCGTCAACGACCGTGAAGTGGCTTTCTGGCAAGACGACGGCCATCTCAGCCGAGCGGCCGAACGGGCGCGGGGTAATTTTTTGCTGGCAAGACAAGTCTTCGACGTCTACCGTCCGCAGCTGCGCACGATACGGGAGGGTGAAGTCTTGCCGGGCATCTTCGCCATGCCCCTGCCGGGCCATTCGGCCGGGCACACCGGTTACCGGTTCGAGTCCGGCGCGCAAAGCCTGCTGGTATGGGGGGATGTCGTCCATTTCCCCCGCATCCAGATTGCCCGGCCGCAGGTGTCGATCGCCTTCGATCACGACCCGGCGCTTTCGGCGGCGACGCGGGCGCGGCTGCTCGACGTGGCGGCCACGGAGGGGCTGTGCATCGCCGGCATGCACCTGGGGGAAGCCGGCTTTGCACATATCCAAAAGGAGGGCCGGGACTTTGTGCTCGTCGATGCGTGCTAGGAACTGGTTATTTGTCCGAAATTTGTGTGTTTTCTTGGGAGGAAAGGCTTGTGTCGACTGCACCTCAGTTGATCGCCAAGCGTATTGATGAAATCGGCCCTGGCCATGTATGGGTGCCGCGCGACGTGATCGATAAAGCGCTGCAGCGTATGGCGGCAAAGGGTGAGTTGCGCCGAATCGATCGCGGGCTATACGACGCGCCTGTCATCAACCCCCTTACCAAGCGCCCGGTTGCACCGGACTATCGCGCCATTCTCGATGCCATCGCTCGCCGGGATCAGATCCGCTTGTTGGTGGATGGCATGACGGCCTGCTATGCGCGTGGTGCAGGCCGTTCATTGGTTGAAGGATATGCTGCCGGCACAAAACGAGCGCATACGCCAGTGTTTGGCTGCACTGTTGGCGGACCCGGTCCATGGCAAAGCCATTCGCCAGGATTTGGCACAAGGCTTTGGCTTCCTGCCGATTTGGATGCAGAAATTTATGCGTACCGTGCCTGGGTTTGATTTAGCCATCGGCACGAACCAAATCATGGAGCCACGTACCAATGCGGAGTGAATACAACAGCAATTGTGCTGCCGCAGGGGGACTTAGAACCTCTAACAGAACACATACCGTGGTTGGGTAGCGTGCGTTCGCGAAGCAACGCACGGCCTGAGGACTCGCTCAAGACGTGCATTGCCTGCGGCGAATGCACGCTACAAAACCTGGCCGGTGCTTTTGTTAGAGATTCTTAGCCCCCCATGGTCAGTTCAATCTCACAACCGCTGCAGCAGCTGCACGGCGAGTTGGATACGGGGCATCACGCTATCGAGCTGCATATACTCGGCCTCGCCATGGTAATTCGCGCCGATCGGGCCCAGGCCGTCGAGCGTGGGGATGCCGAGGCTGGCGCTGATGTTGGCGTCCGAGCCGCCGCCGACCGCGCTCCAGCGGATGGGCAGATGCATGGCGGCGCCGATTTCCTCGACGGTCGTCATCAATCCCTTGGTATCGCCCGACACTTCCATCGCCGGTTTGAACGCCAACCGCGTCACGGTGACCGTGATGTCGGGGGTGAAGGTCTTGCTTTGCAACGTGGCCAGCGCCTGTTCGATTTTTTCGGCTTCGCTGGTTTTCCAGAAGCGGACGTCGACCATCATGCTGGCGTGATCCGGCACGACATTGCTGGCCGTGCCGCCGTTCACCGTGCCGACGTTGACCGTCGTGCCGGCGGCGTAGTCGTTCAGCCCGGCGAGCGCTTGAATCCAGTGGGCCATTTCGACCACGGCGGAGCGGCCTTTTTGCGGATCGTTGCCGGCATGGGCGGCGACGCCCTTGAAGTCGATTTGAATCGAACTGATGCCCTTGCGCGCTTTGACCAGCGAGCCGTCGGCGCGCGCGCCCTCAAAGACCAGCACACATCGGCTTTTCTGCGAACAGTCGGCGATCCAGTCGCGCGCGCGATCGGAGGCGACTTCCTCGCTCGCGTTCATCACCACGCCAATCGCCAGGCGGTCGAGGGTGGCTTGGTCGAGCGCGCGCAGCGCGTAGACAATGCTGAGCAAGCCCGATTTCATGTCGGCGACGCCGGGGCCGCGCGCGATGTTGCCTTCTACCGTGAAGGGGCGAGCCGCCGCGGTGCCCTCGGGAAAAACCGTGTCCATGTGGCCGAACAGCAGCACATCGAATTGCTCGGCGCCTGGCTTGTTGGTGGCCCACACCCCAGGACCGACGTCGTCGCCGAGGTCGACCCGCTCCGTGTGCCACCCCATGTCGCGGTATTTTTGCCGCATCATCTCGGCCATTTTGGCAACACCGCTAAGGGTGGCGGTGCCGCTATCGGTGTTGACCAGCTGACGCAGCTCTTCGATGTAGCGCTCTAGTTCCATGGTTCTGCCGTTCCCAAAAGGAGGATCACTGACGAGCAGGCATCCTATCACCAGTGGGCGTGCTCGGTTGCATGTCGAAATGGGAAATGCTTCTTTGCGCAGCGGGGGATGCTACACTTTCAAGCCGCCCGTTTGCGTTATTTCTGCGCGTGCGCAGCCGGCGTCCGCCATGGATAACTGTTGAGAAAATAATGCCATTGGAATTCTCCTCCCTTGAGACCCTGCGTATCCACCACCCCGCGTGGCGGTTGCTGCGCTCCGACCATGCGCCGCTGGTGGCCAGCTTTTTACACCGCGTGTTCGTTGCGCCCAATGTGCGCGTCATGGCGGCGGCGGACTTGGCCGAGGCATTGGAGGACGAGCTTTATGCCTTGCGCTTACAGCTGGGCGAGGCGGCGTTTCCCAAGCCCGCGCTGGATTACTTGAATGATTGGGCCGCGTCGGAGAAGGGCTGGCTGCGCAAGTTCTATAAGTCGGGCACCGACGAGGCGCAGTTCGATCTGACGCCAGCGACCGAAAAGGCCATTGCCTGGCTGGCGCAGTTGTCGGAACGACAGTTCGTCGGCACGGAATCGCGCCTGCTCACGTTGTTCGATTTGCTCAAGCAGATGTGCGAGGGGAGCGAGGTCGATCCGGCCAAACGTCTCGCCGAGTTGCAGCGCAAGCGCGCCGAGATCGATGCCGAAATGGCGCGCGTCCAGGCGGGGGACATGCCTGTGCTCGACGACACGGCGCTGAAAGACCGTTTTCAGCAATTCATGCAAGGCGCCCGCGAGTTGCTTGCCGATTTTCGCGAGGTGGAACACAACTTTCGCCAGTTGGACCGGCGCGTGCGCGAGCACATCGCCTTGTGGGAGGGAAGTAAGGGCGCGCTGCTGGAGCAAATCATGGGTGAACGGGACGCGATCGCCGACTCGGACCAAGGCAAGAGCTTCCGCGCGTTCTGGGACTTTTTGCTGTCCAGCCGGCGGCAAGAGGAGCTGACTGTCCTGCTCGACCAGGTTCTGGCTTTGCCCGCGGTGGCCGCCATGCAGCCTGACGGGCGAATGCGGCGTGTGCATTATGACTGGCTGGAAGCCGGCGAGCATACTCAGCGAATGGTGGCGGCACTGTCGCAGCAGCTGCGCCGTTTTCTGGATGACCAGGCCTGGCTGGAAAACCGCCGCATCATGGATATCCTGCACGGCATCGAGAGCAAGGCCTTGGCGTTGCGAGAGCATGCGCCGACGGGTGTCGTCATGGAAATGCCTGCTGCGCAGGCCGAGATCGAACTCGTCATGGAACGGCCGTTGTTTACGCCGGCATTGAAACCGGTGATTGCCGGCTTGGCGCTGCTGGCGGGGGATGAGGATGTCGATCCGTCCGCCTTGTTCGATCAGGTGGTGGTCGATAAGGCCAGGCTGCTGCGGCATATTCGCCATGCGTTGCAGGGCAAGGCCCAGGTGACTTTGAATGAGCTGGTCGCGTCCCAACCGCTGCAACAAGGGTTGGCTGAACTGGTGGCCTATCTGCAAGTCGGCAGTGAGGTATTCCACGTGATGGTGGATGAAAACACGGAGGAGCAGATCCGTTGGCATGCGCTAAACAGCGGTGGCGTGCCGGTCGACCGGATCGCGCGCCTACCGAGAGTCATTTTCCTTCGCTAAGGCGAAGAGCTTATTCATTCGAGGAACATGCAAGCAATGGAACAGGACTTGACCTACTGCGCACCCGTCCCACAGCCCGAGCCCGATTTGTCGATTCTGCTGATCGGGTTGCTCAAAGGCGTGCAGTATCGGGAGCAGGACGAGCGCCAGTGGACGGCCCTGCTGAATCTGCAAGCGAGAGTGCGCGAGTATGCCGCCGTGCTGAATCTGGAGTTGATGCTGGATGAGGCCGAGGGCTACGCTTTTTTGAAAGGCCGCCCGGAGCCCGCGGCGGATGACCCGGCGCCGCGCTTGCCGCGGTTGATCGTACGGCGCCCTTTGTCCTTTCCCGTCAGCCTGTTGTTGGCATTGCTGCGCAAAAAACTGGCGGAGTTCGATGCCGGCGGCGGCGATACGCGTCTGGTGCTGTCGCTCGACGAGATTGTCGAGTTGGTGCGGGTGTTTCTACAAGACGGTACCAACGAGGTCAAGTTGATCGATCAGATCGAAAACACGCTCAACAAGGTGGTGGAGCTCGGTTTTCTGAAGAAGCTCAAGGTTGCCGGCAGTGCTGCCGGGCCGAGCCATTACGAGGTGAGGCGCATTCTGAAGGCCTTCGTCGATGCGCAATGGCTGGCCGAGTTCGACGACAGGCTCGCCACCTATCAATCGGCATTGTCCGGCACCGTCAAAGGAAGCAGCGATGACTGAAACGCAATCGCCCGGGCTGGATTTTTTGGCGGACGACGCCCTGTCGGGGTTCCGGTTGTCCCGGCTCGAAGTGTTCAACTGGGGGACCTTTGACGGACGCGTTTGGACTTTGCGGCTGGATGGCGAAAACGGGCTGCTGACCGGCGACATCGGTTCCGGCAAGTCCACGCTGGTCGACGCCATTACCACGTTACTGGTGCCGGCCCAGCGCATCGCCTACAACAAGGCTGCCGGCGCGGACAGCAAGGAGCGCAGTCTGCGGTCCTATGTGCTTGGGCATTACAAGTCGGAACGTAATGAAGTCACGGGCACGGCCAAGCCGGTCGCTTTGCGCGATCACAACAGCTATTCCGTCATTCTGGGGGTGTTCCACAACGCGGGGTACGACCAGACGGTGAGCTTGGCGCAGGTTTTCTGGATGAAGGAGGCTCAGGGGCAGCCAGCCCGGTTTTTCTTGGGCGCCGAACGCGACCTGACGATCGCGAAAGACTTTGCCGACTTCGGCGCCGACATCGCCGCCTTGCGCAAGAAGCTGCGCGGCGCGGGCGCCGAGTTGCACGATAGTTTTCCGCCCTATGCCGCTTGGTTTCGGCGCCGCTTCGGCATCGAGAACGATCAGGCGCTGGAGCTGTTTCACCAGACGGTATCGATGAAGTCCGTCGGCAATCTGACCGATTTCGTTCGCAGTCACATGCTGGAGCCGTTCGATGTGGCCCCGCGTCTGCAAGCGCTGATTGGACATTTCGATGACCTCAACCGCGCCCATCAGGCGGTCCTTAAGGCTCAAGCCCAGGCGGCCTTGCTCGCGCCGCTGGTTGCCGACAGCCGGCGTCATGGCGAATTGGCGGCCAATGTCGAGCACTTGCGCCTTTGCCGGGACAGCCTGCGCGGTTATTTTGGGCAACGGAAGCTTGCGCTGCTGGACAAGCGCTTGGCGCTGCTGCAGGACGAATGGAGCAAGGCCGATGCGCAAGTGCGGCGCTGGGACATCGTTCGTGCCGAGGCCGGTGTTCAGGTCGACGAGTTGAAGCTGGCCATCAGCGGCAACGGCGGTGACCGTCTGGAGCGGCTTGCGGCCGAGATCCGCAAGAAGGCGCAACTGCGGGATGCCCGTAAGATCAAAGCGGATCGTTACGGCGAGCTGGCCGCCATGCTGGGCGAGCCCGCCGCCTCCGACGAGACGGCCTTTGCCGGCCAGCGGGCGCAGTTCAAAGTGTGGCGCGAGCAAGCCGGCAGCCGAGAGGTGGACCTGCAGAACGCCTTGACCGAACACGGCGTGACTTTGCGGCAGGGCAAACAGGAGCACGAGCAGCTGACGGCGGAAATCGACAGTCTGAAACGCCGGCGCAGCAATATCGACGACCAGCAGATCCGGATTCGCGCCGCGATGTGTGCCGCGCTGGGGCTGGATGAGAGTTCGATGCCTTTTGCCGGGGAACTGATCCAAGTGCGGGAAGACGAGCGTGACTGGGAGGGCGCCGCCGAACGGTTGTTGCGCGGCTTCGGTCTGTCGTTGCTGGTGCCGGAGACGCATTACAAGGCGGTTGCCGAGTGGGTGGATGGCAGCCATCTGCGCGGGCGCTTGGTCTACTTTCACGTCCGCGCGCGCAGGGCTTTGGACCTGCCGCCGCCGCATCGCGATTCCTTGGTGCGAAAACTGGCGATCAAGCCTGATTCGCCTTATTACGATTGGCTGGAGCGGGAGCTCGCGCACCGATTCGATGTGGCCTGCTGCGTCTCGCAGGAGCAGTTTCGCCGAGAGGCCCGCGCCATTACCCGTGCCGGCCAGATCAAAGACCCGAGCGGCCGGCACGAGAAGGATGACCGGCATGCGATCTCCGATCGCAGCCGTTATGTGCTCGGCTGGAGCAACAGCGCCAAGATCGATGCGCTGGAAAGTAAGCGCAGTCAGTTGGAAAGCCGTTTGGGCGACATCGGCCGTCAAATCGGCGCGATCGACAGCGAACGCAAGAGCCTGCTGGCGCGTCTGGATGCCTTGACGCGTCTGGAGGAGTTCTCCAGCTTCGAAGAACTCGACTGGGCGAGCGAGACAGCGGACATTGCCCGCCTTGAGGACGAGCGTTGCAAGCTGGAACAGGCGTCCGACATTCTGAAACAACTTAACGAACGGTTGCTTGAATTGCGGCGGACGCAGCAGGACGCCGAGAACGAGCTGCAATCCGCGCGAGATCGGCGCGCCAAGGTGGAGCAACGTCAATCGGACGCGCAGTCCCTGCAGTTGCAGACGGCCTCGCTGGTTCAGGATGCCGCCGTCGAGGCGGATCTGCATACCACGTTGGAAGCCTTGTGCGCCGAGGCCCTGGGGGCGCATCAGTTGACCGTGGAGTCGTGCGACAATCGCGAACAGGACGTGCGCGGCTGGCTACAAACCCGGATCGATAACGAAACCAAGACCGTTAGCCGTCTGGCTGAAAAAATCATTAAGGCGATGGCCTCGTTCAAGGACGCCTACAAGCTTGAAACCGCCGAGATGGACGCCAGCCTGGAAGCGGCTTTCGAATACGAAAACTTGCTCGATAAGTTGAACCGGGACGACTTGCCGCGTTTCGTGGCCCGCTTCAAGGAGTTGTTGAACGTCAACACCATCAACGAAATCGCCAATTTCAACGCGCAACTGGCGCGGGAGCGCGAAACCATCAAGGAGCGCATCGCCCACATCAACAAATCGCTGGGCGAGATCGATTACAACCCCGGACGCTATATCGTGCTGGAATCCCAAGTTACCCCGGACGCGGAGATTCGCGATTTCCAGCAAGAGCTGCGCGCCTGCACCGAGGGAGCCGTGACGGGCTCGGAAGACGCCCAGTATTCCGAAGCCAAGTTCCTGCAAGTCAAGGCGATCATTGATCGCTTCCGTGGCCGGGAAGGCTTATCGGAGCAAGACCGGCGCTGGACCGTCAAAGTGACGGACGTGCGCAACTGGTTTTTGTTCGCGGCCAGCGAGCGCTGGCGCGCGGATGATACCGAGCATGACCATTATTCGGATTCCGGCGGCAAGTCCGGCGGGCAGAAGGAAAAACTGGCCTATACCATCCTAGCCGCCAGCCTCGCCTATCAATTTGGTTTGGAGTGGGGGGCCGTGCGTTCGCGTTCCTTCCGCTTCGTCGTCATCGACGAGGCGTTCGGCCGCGGTTCGGACGAATCGGCCCAATATGGCCTGCAATTGTTCCAGCAGCTCAATTTGCAATTGCTGATCGTCACCCCGCTGCAGAAAATCCATATCATTGAGCCATTCGTATCCAGCGTGGGCTTTGTCCACAACGAAGGCGGCCGGTCTTCCAAGCTGCGTAACTTGGCCATCGAGGACTATCGGGCACAAAAGGCCCAGGAGGCTGCGGTGACACCCGGGTCGGGCAGACAGGCGTTTTTGTCGTGACATCGTGGACCTCTCCGAGCGATTTGAAGGCGCAACTGACGCGGATGTGGGACCGCGGTGATCTGCTGCGCGATGCCGTGACGGGCAATGCCCGCTTTCCTTTGCGTTTGATGGTCAAAGGCCCTACCTCGAAGGAGGTCGCTGAGCATTTCGACGCCGTGCGCACCTGGGTGGCGGCGTTGGCCAATGCCCACCCCATCCGTTTGGAGTGGCAGGAAGTTCGCCATCGCGTGCAGGGATCGCAGAAGCTGCCTTCGCAGGCCTGGATCGATTCGATGGACGACGCGCTGACTTGGCTCGGCAAATGGCGCGAATGGCGCAGCTTTGCCATGCTGCTTGAAATGACGCGGCAGCAGTGTCCGCTATTGTTGCCCTGGCTGGAAAAACGTTCTCTGCAGGCGTTGGCCTTGCAATCCGATTGGTCTCGATTGCTGGCGGTGGTGAATTGGCTGCAACAGCATCCTCGACCCGGGATCTATTTGCGCCAAGTGGATTTGCCCGGCGTACACAGCAAATTTATCGAGCGCCATCGCGCGGTATTGGCCGAACTGCTGGACTTGGCACTGCCCGAGAGCAGTGTCGACGTTACCCGCAGCGGCGTAGCCCAGTTTGCCGCCCGTTATGGGTTTCTGGAAAAACCCGGGCGAATCCGTTGCCGTATTTTGGACCCCGATATTC
Organism: Paludibacterium sp.; assembly: GCF_019232825.1. Taxonomy (GTDB): domain Bacteria; phylum Pseudomonadota; class Gammaproteobacteria; order Burkholderiales; family Chromobacteriaceae; genus Paludibacterium. The sequence continues at coordinate 21,311 of NZ_JAFAND010000047.1, forward strand.
AAACCATTCCGGGCACCCGCTGCCCGGACATGGCGTTGGATGCCGACAGTTTCAGCCGATTGGCTATCGATGTGCGGCGGGTGCTGATTACCGAAAACGAGACCAATTTCCTGGCGTTGCCACTGATGCCAGAGACAATGGCCATTTTCGGCTCCGGATATGGATGGGATATCTTGTCGCGCGCGCAGTGGCTGGCGGCATGCACGGTCCATTACTGGGGTGATATCGATACGCATGGCTTCGCCATTTTGAATCAGTTGCGCGAGCATTTTCCCCATGTGG
>NZ_JAFAND010000003.1 GCF_019232825.1 Paludibacterium sp.
CCCGGCCGAGGGGCCTTGCGCCCCTCGCCTCCCGGTTAGCGCCTTAGTCGGCGGTTAAGATCAGGCATCCCGCCACCCGCCGGGTACGCACGGTGTCCGGCAAATACATCCAAGAACGCTCCGAATCGACGCGCAGCGACGACCACGGCAGGCGGCTATCGACGATCAGCCGGCAGATGCCGGGGTCGGCTTGGCCCGCGCGCGGCGCGCACAATTCCGAGATTAGAGCGAACAGCGGCAGTTGCTGGAGGTCGCGGTTTGAAGCGGCGGTGGGGATTGCAGTACGATGCGAGATAGCCATTCAACTTCTCCTTCGGTAAAGAGGTTTAGGAGTTGCGTGGTCAGCGGGTCCGGAGGTTGCAGCCCCCGGGCCCGCGCCCTTTGCGGCACTGACGTGCCGCAGCCAAAACGATAGCGAGCAGAAGGGAAAAGAACAATAGTGGATAGCCGTCAGGAAAGTCTGAAAATAATGACACCCGCCACACCGCCCACTGACTCGCTCCCGCACCTGTTTCTGACCTTTCTGCGCCTGGGCTGCACCAGCTTCGGCGGCCCGGTCGCACATATCGGCTATTTTCGCGAAGCCTTCGTCGCCCGCCGGCAATGGCTCGACGACCCGGCGTACGGCGACTTGGTCGCGTTGAGCCAGCTGCTGCCCGGCCCGGCCAGCAGCCAAGTCGGCATCGGCCTGGGCTTGATGCGGCGCGGGCTTGCCAGCGCCTTCGTCGCCTGGCTCGGCTTCACCCTGCCCTCCGCCGTGGCGCTGGTGCTGTTCGGCTTGTTGCTGACGCACGCCGGCGGCGCGCCCGGCCATTGGCTGCACGGGCTGAAGGTGGTGACCGTCGCGGTGGTGGCGCAAGCGATCTGGACCATGGGCCGGAAGCTCTGCCCCGACCTGCCGCGCGCCGCCCTGGCGCTCGCCACGGCGGTGATCGTCTCCCTCGCGCCCGGCGTTGGCGGCCAACTCGGCGTGCTGTGCGCCTCGGCGCTGCTCGGCTGGCGCTTTTTGCCGGCCGCCGCCGCGCCGCCGCACCATCCCTTTCCGTTACGGCTAAGCCCGCGCGCCGGCACGGCCGCACTAGTGCTGTTCGCCGCACTGCTGGCGCTGCTGCCGCTATGGGCCCGCCAAGGCGGCTACGCGGTCGATTTGTTCGCGCGCTTCTACCGCGCCGGCGCGCTGGTTTTCGGTGGCGGCCATGTGGTGCTGCCCATGCTGCAAGCCGCCACCGTGCCGTCCGGCTGGGTTTCCAACGACGTGTTTCTGGCGGGTTACGGCGCGGCGCAGGCCGTGCCGGGGCCGCTGTTCACCTTTGCCGCGTTTCTCGGGGCGGTCTCCCGCCAAACGCCGCACGGCTGGCTCGGCGCCGCGGTGGCGCTGGTGGCGATTTTCTTGCCGGGATTTTTGCTGATGGTCGGCATCTTGCCGTTGTGGGCGACGTGGCGCGATCACCCGGCGCTACGCCGCGCCATGACCGGCGTCAACGCGGCCGTGGTCGGCCTGCTGTTGGCTGCGTTCTATCAGCCGGTGTGGACGCACGCCATTTTCACTTTCGGCGATTTCGCGCTGGCGGCGTTCGCCCTGCTGGCTTTGACCCGGTGGCGCGTGCCGCCCTGGCTGGTGGTATTACTGTGCGCGGGGCTGGCAAATCTGATCTTTTAAGCGCGCTTACAAAAAATTATTTCAGTTGCGACTGAATTTTACTTGCATTCTCTCTATGTTTATACCATTTACATACTAAATAATAATGTCATTATTAGGGAGAGAACATCCATGCCACAGGTAATCCATTCTTCGCAAAATTTAGGTGCCGAGCTGCGCAATTGGCGCCGTGCGCGCGCCATGACCCAGTCCATGGCGGCGCATCGTATCGGTCTCGCGCAAAAAGCCATCTCGGCGCTGGAAACCCATACTGGACAATCGAGCATCGCCCGTCTGCTGCAAGTGCTCTCCGCACTCGACCTGGAGCTCGTCCTGCGCGACAAGCGTGACGGCAGCCTGGTCGGCTCGCAGGATTGGTGACATGCCGCGGCGCGGACAAAGCCGGCTGCACGTCTGGATGAATCGCGAGCTGGTCGGCCAGTGGCAATACACCGAAGCCGCCGGCCATCGCTTTCACTACGACGCTTCCTGGCTGAGATCGCCCTTATGCCGGCCGCTATCGCTTTCCTTGCCGCTACGGCCGGCGCGCGATCATTGGCAAGGGCCGCGGGTGGGCCGTTTTTTTGACAGTCTGTTGCCGGAAAATCCCCTACAGCGCCAGCGCTTGCGCCTTTGCTTCGGCGCGCCAACCGCCTCGGCCTTCGATCTGTTGCGTTGCGTCGGTTTCGACTGTCCCGGCGCGATACAACTGAGCGCCAGCGATCAGCCGCCGGCGCTGGCGCCGCCCGAAGCGGCGCGGCCGCTGGCGGCAAACGACGTCATCTCCATGCTGACGGCGCTACGCTCGGCGCCGACGCAATCCGGCGGCGCTGGACCGATGGCGCCCGTGGCGCTGGCCGGCACGCAGGACAAAACCGCGCTCGTGTGGCACCAGGGACAATGGCGTCTGCCCGGCAATGGCGTGCTGAGCACGCATCTGCTCAAGCTGCCGGTCGAGCGCCATGCCAGCAGCGGCTTCATGCTCAACGGCTCGCTGGAAAACGCCTGGCTGTGCCAGCGCGTCGCCGAAGCGTTCGATGTGGCGGTGCCCCACAACGAATTGGTGAATCTCGGTTCGCAACGCGTGCTGCTGATCGATCGCGCCGACCGGCGCTGGCAAAAAGAACAGGGTGTCTGGATCGGCGTGCCGCGCGAAGACATGTGCCAGGCCTTAGGCCTGACGCCCGAGATGAAGTATCAGACCCATGGCGGGCGAAGCGGCGGCGCGATTGCCCGCTTCATGCTGGGCAGCAACGACGCCGCGGCCGACCGTTTGGCGCTGATGCGCGCCATGCTGGTGTTCTGGCTGTTGTGCGCGTTCGACGCGCACGCCCGCCGTTTCGCCATTCGCTTGCTGCCCGGAGGACGCTTCCGCTTCGACGCGCCGCTGGGCGTGCTATCGGCGCACCCGCTGCTGGGCAATGGCCCGGGCAAGCTGCTGCCGGAGCAGATCCGCCCCGCGCTCGGCCTCTCCGACGAGTCGCCGCCGCCTTGCTGGCGCGCGCTCGACGGTTCGGCCTGGCTCGCGCACGCGCGCGCCTGCGCGTTGCCGCGCGAGGACATCGAGCGGCTGATTATCGAGCTGGCCGACCAGGCCGTGCCCGTATCGGCCCGGCTGCGCAAGCAGTTGCCCCCCGGTTTTCCCGTCGCCGTCTCCGAGCCGATTCTGCAAGGCGTGGTTCAGGCCGCGCGGCGGCTGCGCGCCTCGCTCTAGGTATTCGGCGCAATGCCGCGCGTTGCGCGTCGATTGCCCTACGCAACGCCCCTTCGCCCCTCCCTCTCTTTGCTCGCCAACCTTGATTTAACTCATTGGCATAAGTATTTCACTGTCCTATTTTTATAGCTTAGAGCAGTACGCCGACCACACCTTCACCACAGGACACAGCATGAGTGCGCACCCCAAACGCACCATCCACATTCTGCAGCTTGAAGACGACACCGACGACGCCGAGCTCACTTGCCGCGCGCTACGCGATGCCGGTTTGTCGATTGACGTCCAGTTGGTCTGCAACGAGGCGGACTATCGTGCCAGGCTGCAGCAGCCTGGGCTGGTGGATATCGTTTTATCCGATTTCTCGTTGCCCGATTACGATGGCCTGTCCGCGCTGATTCTGCGCTCCACCCTCGTGCCCGAAGTGCCGTTCATCTTCGTCACCGGCGCGCTGGGCGAGGAGCGCGCGGTGGAGATGCTGCACATCGGCGCGTCGGACTATGTGCTCAAGGGCAATTTGCAGCGCTTGCCCGCCGCGGTGATGCGCGCGTTGGCCGAAGCGGACGAGGTCCGCATTCGCGATGCCATGCAAAAGCAATTGAAGGCCGAACGCCAGCTATTGAGCGCCGTACTCGACACCTCGGGCGCGCTGATCGTGCTGGTGGATCAAGCCGGCCGGATCGTGCGTATGAATCCGGCAGCGACCGCCCCGCTCTCCGCGGCGCAGCGCGAGGCGGATGAACAGTACTTCGACACGCTCTTCGCCGCAGAGGACGAGCGCAACGTGGTGAGCGAACATCTCGCCCACCTGTGCCGTCTGCCGCTGGGCATGCCCGTATCCTGGCGCGCCACCGTCAACGGCCGTCTGGTGTTATGGTCGGCGGCGCGGCTTTCCGATCAGGCCGAGACGCCGGGTTTCGCCGTCATGTCCGGGCTCGACATCACCGCGCAGGAAGAAGCCGAGCAGCAGGCCTATTATCTGCGGCACTTCGACAGTGCGAGCGGCCTACCCAACCGGGCGCTGTTGCTGCTGCGCATGCGTCAGCCGACGCAGCCCGTCGGCGAGCGCATGGCGCTGATCATGATCGGTTTGAGCCGGCTGCAAGAGATCCGCGACAGTCTAGGGGACGAGGCCGCCAATCACCTGCTGCGCGAGGTATCCCGCAGACTGATGGCGGGGCCGCTAGCCGGCGATTATCTGGCCAAGGTCGGCGACGACAGCTTCGCCCTGCTGTGCGCGGCGCCGGAGGAATCCGCGCTCAACGCGCCGCTACAGGCGATGCTGACGCAGCTGCACGAGCCTTATATGCTCGACGGCCGCTTTTTCTTCTTGGCCGCGAACCTGGGCGTGGCGTTTTGCGAGACGGGCGCCCCCCCCGAGGAGACGCTGCAAGCGGCCACCATGGCACAGCACCAGGCGGCGCAGCAGCAAAACGAAAACTACCGTTTCTACCAGCCGCTGCTGTCGGATGAAGCCCGCTCCCGGCTGGAGTTGGAAGGCGAGCTGCACGCCGCCCTGGCCGTCGACGATCAGCTCTTTCTCGATTATCAGCCGCAGGTGGCGCTCCATAGCGGCCAGATCGTCGGCCTGGAGGCGTTGATCCGCTGGCGCCACCCCCGGCTCGGCCGGCTCGGCCCGATGCGCTTCGTACCCCTGGCCGAATCGTGCGGCCTGATCGCCGCCTTGGGCGACAAGGCCCTGCACATGGCTTGCCAGCAGGCGGTGAGCTGGCAGAACAGCGGGTTGCCGCCGGTGACGGTGGCCGTCAATCTATCCGCGGTGCAATGGTCGCAACCCGACCTCGCCGACACCATCCGCCAGGCACTGGCGCAAAGCGGCTTGGCGCCGGCGTGGCTGGAATTGGAGTTGACCGAATCGGCCACGATGCACAACCCCGTCGCCACGCTCGCCACCATGCAGGCACTGCGCGACATGGGCGTGCAGCTGTCGATCGACGATTTCGGCACGGGCTTTTGCAACCTCAGCTACCTGAAGCGCTTTCCCGTCGACAAATTGAAGATCGACCAAAGTTTTGTGCGCGACATCACCACGCAGCCCGACGATCTGGTGATTTCGCAGCTGGTGGTGGCCATGGGCCATTTGCTGCATTTATCGGTCGTGGCCGAAGGGGTGGAGACCGAGGGGCAATTGGCGCTGCTCGCCGAGGCGGGCTGCGACATCATTCAAGGCTATTACTTCAGCCGCCCGGTCAGCCCCCAGGCATGCACCAGCATGCTGGCGGCGGACCGGCGCGTGCCCCCGGCGGCGTGCGGGTAATGTGCCGAAAACGTGCATTGCCTGCGGCGAATGCACGCTACGAGACAGTTGGGTAGCGTGCGTTCGCGCAGCAACGCACGCGTCTAGCGGGGCGAGAGGATGGCGACGTAGCGGCGGATGGTTTCGTCGAACCCGAATTCCAGCGCCTCGACCGTCAGCGCATGACCGATCGACACTTCGGCCACTTGCGGCACCGCGGCGACAAACGCGCCGAGATTATCGAGATTGAGGTCATGGCCGGCATTGACGCCCAGGCCCAATTCGCCGGCTTGGCGCGCCGCGGCGGCATAAGGCGCCAGGCTCAGCGCATCCGGCGCATGGGCATAGGCCTCGGTGTACAGTTCGATCCGGTCAGCGCCGGTGGCCGGCGCCAGCGCGATTTGCGCCGGATCGGGGTCCATGAAGATGCTCGTGCGGATGCCGGCGGCGGAAAGGCGCGCCACCACATCGCGCACCGTATCCAGATGCCGGGTCAGATCCCAACCGTGATCCGAGGTCAATTGGCCGGGCGCGTCGGGCACCAGCGTGCATTGATCGGGGCGCGCGGCGATGACTTGGGCCAGGAAGGTATCGTCGGGATAGCCCTCGACATTCAGTTCGGTGCCAGGGTAGCGGCGCGTGACGTCGCGCAGCGCGGCGATATCGCTGTAGCGGGCGTGACGCTGATCGGGCCGGGGATGAATGGTGACGCCGTGCGCGCCGGCGGTCAGCGCCTTGCTGGCGAACGCCTCGACCGAAGGATAGTCTCGGCCGCGCGCATTGCGGATCAGGGCGATTTTGTTCAGGTTGACGCTAAGTTTGCAGGACATGGCGGGACTCCAGATTTTTCCGCCATTCTACTCTGCCGGAACCGGACGGCACAGCCCGGTTCCGGCGGAACGATTACTGCGGCGGCATATCGGGATGGTCGCCCATCCTATCGGGATGGGGCCGCATCATCGGGTGATGCATCATCTTCGTCAGCGTTTGGCGTTGGTCGGCGGACAAGACTTGCCACAGGTCAGCCACGGCTTTGCTCGACGCGGCCATGCGGTCGGCCATCAGCCGCGCGTGATCGGCGCGCGCCTGCGCCATATCCACCGGCGTGGCGTCGGGTTTCGGGCATGGGAACGGGGCCGGCGCGGCGAGCTCCGTGGCGGCAAAGGCCTTCCACGCGGCTTGTTGGCCCGGTTGCAGATTGAGCGCTTGCGCCAGGCGGTCGAGTCGTTGCTGCTGATGCTGCTGCATCCGCTGCAGCATCTCGCCGGCATGGGTCGGGCAGCCGGCCGGGTTGGGCTCGGCCGCTTGCACGCCAAGACCCATCGTCAACAGGCCAGCCAAGGCGGCAGCCTGTAGCGAACGTTTCAGCGAGAGAACCGGCAACGATTTCATGGGGCGACTCCTTTTACTTGGTAGGAGCCCCTATTAAACACACAAAATGTAAATGGCGTTTTTCGCCGCCGCCCGATAATGTAAATGGGTTGTAATGTTATGTCATCAGCCGTTAAAGACCCCCACCATAGAGGCCGAACCCTTTATGCTGACACCCTATGACGACATGGAACGACAATATGCCGCGCCGCCTCTTGCTGGTCGATGACGACCCGGAACTGACGCGGCTTATCGGCGACTACTTGCGCCAACAGGGCTACCTGGTCGATGTGGCCGAGGACGGCGAGCGCATGCGTGCGCAGTACGCCGTGCGCAAGCCGGACATGATCATTCTCGATCTGATGCTGCCGGGCGAGGATGGCCTGTCCTTATGTCGAACGCTGCGCTTCTCCGACAGCGATACGCCGATTTTGATGTTGACCGCGCGCGGCGACGACATCGACCGCATTATCGGGCTGGAGATGGGCGCGGACGATTACCTGCCCAAGCCCTTCAACCCGCGCGAACTGCTGGCCCGCGTCAAGAGCATTCTGCGCCGCAGTCAAAACCGGGAGGCCACGCGACAGGCGCGCCAGCTGGCATTTGCCGGCTGGATTCTCGATTTGGGCGCGCGCCACTTGATCGGCGGCGATAGCGTGGTGGTGCCGCTGACCGGCGCGGAATTCACCCTGCTGCACCTCCTGGCCGAAAATCCGAATCAAGTGCTGTCGCGCGATCAGCTGCTCGACGGTCTGGCCGGCCGCGAAGCCTCGCCCTTCGACCGCACGGTCGACGTCTTGATCTCGCGGCTGCGCCGGCGGCTGGGGGACGACGCGCGCGATCCGCAGTGGATCAAAACCGTGCGCAATGGCGGCTATATGCTGGCGACCGCCGTGGAACAGATCGTGTGAGAGTCCTGCCACGTACCCTGACCGGTCAATTGCTGCTGGCGGTGGTCGTCAGCCTGATTCTGGCGCAGATCGTCGGCGCCTGGCTGTTATTGGCCGACCGCGCGCATTTCGGCAATCAATTGCGCGGCCAAAACGACGCCGAGCGGCTGGCGGGCATCGTCAGCATGCTGGAGCGCACGCCCAGCGCCGACCGCAACCGGCTGATCCGGGTACTGAACGAGCCGGACAATCTCTTCACGCTGGCGGAAGCTTGGGGCGCACCCGAGCCCGCGACCACGGTCGATCAAGCGTTCGCCAACACCTTTCGCGACGCGCTCGGCCTGAATCGGGCGGTTCAGGTGCTGCCGGTCGAACTGCGCTCGCCCGCGCCGCCTGGGGCGCCGCCGATGCACGGCATGGCGCATGGACGCGGACCGATGCGCATCCCCTTCCTGGTCATGCAGGCCCGGCTGACCGATGGCGCCGTGCTCACCTGGCGCCATGCCGCGCCGCCGGAGCCGCGCAACTGGCCGGCGCGCACGCTGCTGCTGTTGTGGGTGCTGGCCATCTTGGTCGCCGTGCTGGCGAGCCTGCTCGTGCGACGGCTGACGCGCCCGCTGGCGGCGCTGGCCGAGGCCGCCAGCGGGCTGGCGCGCAATCTCGATCAGCCGCCGCTGCCGGAGGGCGGGCCGCGCGAGGTGGCCCGCGCCGCCACGGCGTTCAACCACATGCAACGCGACTTGAAAAGCTATCTGGAAACCCGCTCCCAGGCATTGGCCGGCGTCTCGCACGACTTGCGCCTGCCGATCACCCGCCTGCGTTTGCGGCTGGAGCAACTGAACGACGAGGCGCTGCGTTCGCAGTGCGAAGCCGACCTCGCCGAGATGGACGCGATGATCGGCCATACCTTGGCGTTTTTACGCGCCGGACAGTGCAGCGAACCCACGGTCAAGCTCAATCTGGATGCGCTACTGGATGGATTGGCGGAGGATTTCGAGGCGCTCGGCATGACGGTCGCCCGTCACGGCGAGGCCGGCCGGCCGGTCATGGCGCGCCCGCAAGCACTGCGGCGCTGTCTGGGCAACTTGATGGAAAACGCCCGGCGCTATGCCGGCGACAAGGTCGATCTGCGCGTCGAGGCCGACGATGCCCAAGTGCACGTACTGGTCGAGGACCGGGGCCCCGGCATTCCCCTGGAGGCGCGCGACCGGGTGTTCGAGCCCTATTTCCGGCTCGAATCCTCGCGCGCCCGCACCACCGGGGGCACCGGGCTTGGCTTGGCGATCGCCCGCGCCACCGCGCGCGCCATGGGCGGCGACCTGACGCTGCACGACCGCCCCGGCGGCGGCTTGTCGGCGCGGCTGACGTTACCCGGCTAGCCGGCTCACGCTTCCTCCGCTTCGCCGGCGTCGTCCGCCGCCTCGTCGTGGCCGAGCAGGTGCGCGGCCAGCTGTTTATTGGCCTTGATGCCGAGCTTGCGCAGCTTCTCGGCACTGGTGATCAAATTGCCGCGGCCGTCGCGCAGCTTCTTCATCGCGTCCTGCCAGGTGTCGCGCGTGCCGTCCAGCTGCTTGCCGACCTTCTCTAGGCTATCGACGAAACCGACGAACTTGTCGTACATCGCCCCGCTTTGGCGCGCGATCTCCTGCGCGTTCTGATTCTGGTACTCGTAGCGCCAGATGCTGGCCACCGTGCGCAACGTGGCCAATAGCGTGCTGGGGCCGACGATCATGATGCGTTGCTCGAACGCCTCGTTGAACAGATTCATGTCATGTTGCACCGCCAGCAGGTAGGCGGGCTCGACCGGCACGAACATGAACACGAAATCCAGCGTATTGAGGCTATAGAGGTCTTGATAGCGCTTTTCCGACAGGGTTTTGATGTGGCTGCGCAACGCCAGGATGTGCGCCTTGAGCTCCACCTCGCGCGTGGCATCGTCTTCGGCCTTGACATAGCGCGTATAGGCATTGAGCGACACCTTGGAGTCGACCACCAGTTGCTTGCCCTCCGGCAGATCGATGATCACGTCCGGCTGATAGCGCACGGTGCCTTCGTCGCGCACCTGGATGTCGGACACCTGCACGCGGTATTCCCGTCCCTTCTGCAAGCCGGACGTTTCCAGCACCCGTTCCAGCACCATTTCGCCCCACGATCCCTGCGCCTTGCTGTTGGCGCCGGTGAGCGCGTTGGTCAGCGCCACCGCGTCCTGGTTGAGACGGGTATTGAGCGCTTGCAGGTTTTTGAGCTCGACCTCCAGCGTCAGGCGCTCTTTCGAATCCTTGTCGTAGGTATCCTGCACCTGCTTGCTGAACGCCTGAATGCGTTCGGAGAGCGGCGTGAGCAACTGGCTCAAATTGGTCTGGTTCTGCTCGGTGAAGCGCTTGCTCTTTTCTTCCAGAATATCGGTGGCCAGCGTCTTGAATTGCAGCGTCAGCGCTTCGCGCGCCTCGGCCAACAACGCCAGCTTTTCCTCATGCTGCCGGCGCTCCTGCTGCAACGTCGCCTGCATGGCGGCCAGCTCCCGTTCGCGCAGCCCCAAATGCTCGCGCAATTGCGTGAGCAAGCTGTCGCACTCCGACAGGCGCCCCATGAGATCGCGTTCGCGCGCGATCAGCGCCAGCTTCTCGCCCTCGATCGACGCCTGCGCCACGGCCGACTCGCCGCGGCCGCGCTGATACTCGGCTTCGGCCCGCGCGCGCAGCACCAACACGCCGGCGCCGCCGCCCAGCAATAGCCCCGCCAGCAAACTCAGCAACCATTCCATTTACGCCTCCTGCCTGTCGCCGGCGATCTCGCGCCAGTGCTCGATATAAATCTGCAACTCTTTGCGCCCCTGCCATTCATTGGCCACCAGCTGATAGACGGCGTCGATCTCGTCGGGCAGCCAGTCGGCATGATTGAACAACATGGCGTCAAACTCGCAGCCGAGACTGCCGAGCCGCAGTTTCAAATGCTTCTCGCCCACCACGCGTTGCTTGAGCACTTGAAAACGGTTATGGAAAGTCGGCGCCGGGAAACCCTGCCCCCAAACGCAGGCCGACAGCGATTCGGCCAAATCCAGGCAGATATCCCGCGGCGGCAGCGCGCCATCGGTCTCGATCGTGCGCGTCAGCTGCTTTTCGTCCAACAACTCGCGCGCCACCTGCTCGAAAGCCTGGCGGAAGGTATCCAACGCCGACTGATGGATGGTCAAGCCGGCCGCCATCGCATGGCCGCCGAATTTCACGATCAGCTCGGGCTCGCGCTTGTACACCAGATCGAGCGCGTCGCGCAGGTGAAACCCGGGGATCGAGCGGCCGGATCCGCGCATCTCGTCGCCATCGCCGGGCGCGAATACGATGGCCGGGCGGTGGAACCGCTCCTTGAGCCGCGCGGCGACGATGCCCACCACGCCTTGATGCCAATCCTCGCGGAAAAGCGTCAGCGTGTAGCGCGACGCCGGGTCGATGTCCGACAAATCGGCCAGCGCTTCCTCGCGCATGCCGGCCTCGATATGGCGCCGCTCGCGGTTGAGGTCGTCGAGCTGGCGCGCCAGCGGCATGGCGGCGTCCGTCGACGACGCCAGCAGGCAGGCGATGCCCAGGCTCATGTCGTCCAGCCGCCCGGCGGCATTGAGCCGCGGACCGAGCGTAAAGCCCAGGTCGAAGGTGTTGGCCTTCTGCGTGGCACGGCCGGCAACCTGAAACAACGCCGCCACGCCGGGGCTCATCCGGCCGGCGCGCATGCGTTTGAGCCCATTGCCGACCAGGATGCGGTTGTTTTGATCCAGCCGCACGACGTCGGCCACCGTGCCCAGCGCCACCAGATCGAGCAGCTCGCCCAGATTCGGCTCGCCGCCGTCGGCAAAGGCGCCGCGGTCGCGCAACTCGGCGCGCAACGCCATCAGCACGTAGAACATCACGCCGACGCCGGCCAGATGCCGCGAGGCAAATTCGCAGCCAGGCTGATTGGGGTTGACGATCAACGCGTCCGGCAACTGGCTGCCGGGCAGATGGTGGTCGGTGATCAGCGGTTCGATGCCCAGCCGCCGCGCCGCCGCCACGCCCTCGACGCTGGCGATGCCGTTGTCGACCGTCAGAATGATGTCGGGGCGGCGCGTGGCCGCCAGCTCGACGATCTGTGGCGTCAGGCCATAGCCGTACTCGAAGCGGTTGGGCACCAGAAAGTCGACCGTGGCGCCAAGCGCGGACAAACCCTTGATCGCCACGGCGCAAGCGGTCGCGCCATCGGCGTCGTAATCGGCCACCACCAGAATGCGCTCGTCAGCGGCAATGGCGTCGGCCAGGCGCGCGGCCATCGGCGCGATGTTCTTCAGCGACTGCCACGGCAGCAAGGCACCGAGCCCCTCCGCCAATTCTTGCGGCGCTTGGATACCGCGCGCCGCGTACAGCCGCGCAAACAACGGAGAGTAACCGCCGACGGCAAGGCTTGCGCAGGCATCGGGCGGGACGGAACGGGTCAGAATGTTATGCATGGGTCTATCAATACAATGAAGTCAGCGTCTTGGCACGACGCCAGAATTTCCACAGGTCGCGGCGCTCGACGCGCGCCTCGATCGCCCGCTCGCCGCAGGAAAGCAGGGACAGGCTGGAGAGCGTTCCTTGCCGCAACGCTTGCAACAGCGGCTGGAACCAGTCTTGCTCCAAGGTCTGCAGGGCTTCGCGCCATCCCCAGGCATCGCGGTATTGCGCCGCGCCCAGAAGCCGGTCGAGTTCCACCCAGGCATGCGGCGGCAAACCCTCGGCGGCGAGCGCGGCAAACGACCAAGGCGCGGCCCGCGTCTCGCCGCCGCTTAGCCGCGCCAGCATGCCGTGCAGCGGCTGGTCGCTATAGAGCGCGGCGGGTTTGGACAAGGCCGGCAGCTCGCCGTCGCCCCACAGCCATAGGCTATTGATGCGCGGCTCGCCCCGAGCCTCGCGCGCCTCGTTGACCGGATGGGTGAACAGCAGCATCTGGGCTTCGTTGAGCAAACGGCTAAGCCGCAGCCCATCGGCGCCCGAGGGCAAAAAATCGTCGACGTTCTCGCCCACCACGTCGGGCAGGCTATGAAACGCCGCCTCGACCGGCGCGGAAAGTGACAGATACCAACGCGCCGGCGCCGGCGCATGGAACGCCAGGCCATCGGCGGCAAAATGCCGGTTGAGCGCATCGATGAGCGCATCGGCTTCCGTTTGCGAAATGGCCATCACGCCGGCGTCGGCCAACAGCGCCCGGTCGCGGTCGATCCGCCAGGTCACCGGGTCGGCCAACAGCCACAGGCCTGGCGACGCCAGGCCATCCAACTGTGCCGCGGCGCGCGCCAAGGGCAGCCGGTCGATGCCAAACGGCGCGGCAAGCCGGCGGGACAGCGGGCAAGGCGCGACCGCCAACCGCCCGCGGCCGAGCAGCGTCTCCAGGGCCGGCAGCGGCAAATCGGCGGCGACCTCGGCGCCGTCGTGGACGTCAAGCCAGCTCAAGCCGGGAATGGACAAGGTCAAATGCATGCAGCGCCTCGTTATGCTTCATACTGGCGGATAGGGGATAAAGGGTTGCCCGCCGCAGCGGGCTTGCGTATTTTACCCATCTTTCGCATGTAATGGCCGTTTTACACAGAGGCCCGAGCCCAAAGGAGTTGTCATGGAAGCGTTGTTCGTCGGCATGATGTCGGGTACCAGCCTGGACGGCGTCGATGCCGTGCTGGCGGCTTTCGATAGCCACGGCGAGTTGACCGTGCGCGCCGAACACGCGCTGCCCTACCCGGCCGACATCCGCGCCGAGGTGCTGGCGCTGCAGCAAACCGGCAACGACGAACTACGCCGCGCCGCGCGGCTCGCCAACAAACTGGCCGACCTCTACGCCCGCGCCGTCAACGCGCTTTTGGCGCAAAACGGCGTCCGCGCGGACCAGGTGCGCGCCATCGGCTGCCATGGCCAGACGATCCGCCACGCGCCGCAAGACGGCTACACGCTGCAAATCGGCAACCTGGCCCGGCTGGCCGAACAGACCGGCATCGACGTGATCGGCGACTTCCGCAGCCGCGACGTGGCGGCCGGCGGACATGGCGCGCCGCTGGTGCCGGCCTTTCACCGCGCGGTGTTCGCCCACCCGGAACGCGCCCGCGTGATCGTCAACATCGGCGGCATCAGCAACCTCACCCTGCTGATTCCCGGCCACCCCGTCTCCGGCTTCGACTGCGGGCCGGGCAACATGCTGATGGATGCTTGGTGCCGGCGGCACATCGGCCAGCCTTTCGACCGCGACGGCCGCTGGGCGGCGACGGGACAGATCGACGCGGCGCTGTTGGCCGCGCTATTAGCCGAACCGTTCTTCGCCGCCGCGCCGCCCAAGAGCACCGGGCGCGACCTGTTCGACCTCCATTGGCTCGACCGCCTGCTGGCGCCGTTCGCCCCGCTGGCGCCGCAGGATGTGCAAGCCACCTTGCTCGCGCTGACCGCGGCCAGCATTGCCGACGCCATCGCGCGTCATGCCGACGCGGCCCAGGAAGTGTTCCTCTGCGGCGGCGGCGCCTTCAATCACACGCTGGTGGCGGCGCTCGGCGCGCGCCTGGCGGGCCGCCACCTCAATCAAACCGCCGCGCTCGGCCTGCCGCCGCAGCAGGTCGAGGCCGCGGCGTTTGCCTGGCTCGCGCGTCAATGCCTGGCGCACGAGCCAGGCAACCTGCCCGAGGCCACCGGCGCCGCCGGGCCGCGCGTGCTGGGCGCGATTTATCCACGTTAAGATTCTTGATGTAGCGCGAAACCGGTCAGGGCTATTGCTATAATCCGTCCGTTTTTTTGCAATCCGTTTGGAGAGTGGCATGCACGACTTTAATCCGGAAGGCATGGCGGCGCTCTACCGCGCCATGATCCGGGAAGAAATCGAATCCCTGGAGTCCCGTATCAACGTGGTGGGCTTTCTGGTGTCCGACGACCCGGCGTCGGCGACCTACGCCCGCTACACCGAAGATGGCTGCAAGGACGTCGGCATCCACTTCTCGCTCACGCATC
Source organism: Paludibacterium sp. (assembly GCF_019232825.1). Taxonomy (GTDB): domain Bacteria; phylum Pseudomonadota; class Gammaproteobacteria; order Burkholderiales; family Chromobacteriaceae; genus Paludibacterium. The sequence continues at coordinate 14,855 of NZ_JAFAND010000003.1, forward strand.
AACCGCGCGAGGCGATCGCCGACGCGATCCGCCGCGCCAATGCCGACCCGGACGTTCACGGTATTTTCGTGTACTACCCCATTTTCGGCGATGCGCGCGACGCCGAGATCAAGGACCTGGTCGACCCTAAAAAGGACGTCGAGGGGCTAACCAGCTATTGGATGGACAAGCTCTACCGCAACGAGCGCTTCGACGACGACGCCCGCCGCCACCGCGCCATTCTGCCGTGTACGCCGCTGGCGATCCTCAAGGTGCTGGAGGCGACCGACGCCTACAGCCCGGGCGGACTGCCGTTCCGTGACCAGACCATCACGGTATTCAACCGCTCCGACGTGGTCGGCCGTCCGCTGGCCTATATGCTGGCCAACGACGGCGGCAACGTGTACTCGTTCGACGTCAATGGCGGCGAAGTCATCCGCAACGACAAAAACCCGCCCGAGCCGATCGACCGCGCCACCGCCCTGTCGCGCTCGGATATCGTCATCACCGGCGTGCCGTCGCGCCAGTTCGAAAAAATCCGCGCCGAGGAGTTGAAGCCTGGCGCGATCTGCCTGAATTTCTCCTTCGTGAAGAACTTCGAGGACGCGGCGCGCGAGTCCGCCCGTATCTACGTGCCGCGCGTCGGCCCGCTGACGGTCGCCATGTGCCTGCGCAACGCGGCGCGGCTTTATCACAATTACCACCGCTGATTTGCCAGCAAGAGGGCGGCACAGCCGCCCTTTCCCTCCCCTTTGCGCTATTGTTTGCCTCGCAATCCGATTTTTCGCGTTATTCTTATTGCGTTAACTTGCGGAAAAGGTTTCAGCATTGTTTGCGCGCGCTTATAATTCCCGGCTGTCATTGGTTGTTTAAAAGGCTATGCGACTTTTCAAGCGAAAAGCGGTTGTCCGCAATCGTCAAACACAGCTGCCGCCCCGGCTCAACGCTTTGCTGCGCGAGGCCTGGTGGCTATTGATGGCGGTGGCCGCGGTCTATCTGGTGCTGATCCTGTCGAGCCATTCGGCGCAGGACCCGTCCTGGTCGCACAGCTCGTCCGACCCCACGATCCGCAATTACGGCGGCGCTTTCGGCGCCTGGCTGTCCGATATGCTGCTGTTCATCTTCGGCGCCTCGGCATGGTGGCTGGTGGCGTTCTGCCTGACGGCGATCGTCTGGGGCTACCGGCGCATGGACCAGGAAGGCCTGGCGCCGAGCAGCGTCAACGCCGTCACCCTCTCCGGCTTTTGGCTGCTGTTGCTGTCGAGCGCCAGCCTCGAATTTATCGTCTTGGGCGAGCATGTCGCCGGGCAATTGCCGTCGGGCGGGGTGATCGGCCATTTCCTCGGCCGCCTGGCGCGCCACGCGCTGGGGCTTTCCGGCGCGAGCCTGCTGTTGTCGACCCTGGCCGCCATCGGCCTGTCGTTGTTCGCCGGCATTTCCTGGCTCGACCTGATGGAGCGCATCGGCACCTGGGTCGAACAGGGGGTGATGTTCGTCTACCAATCGTGGCAGGCGCGACGCGACCGCGAAATCGGCCGCAAACAGGCGTTGCGGCGCGAGGAAAAAGTCACCAGCGAGAAGCGCCGTCACGAAGATTATCAGCCGGTGCGCATTGAAACCCCGGCCGCCGAACCGCCGTCGCCGCCCAAGCCGCAGAAGCCGGTACAGCAATCGCTGTTCGCCGACCCGAGCGACAGCGCGCTGCCTGGCCTCGCGCTATTGGAAGCCGCGCGGGACAAGCAGGAATCGGTCTCTGCCGAGACTGTCGAGTACACGTCGCGGCTGATCGAGCGCAAGCTGGCCGATTTCGGCGTCGAGGTCAAAGTCGTGGCCGCTTACCCCGGCCCGGTGATCACCCGCTACGAGATCGAGCCGGCCGTCGGCGTCAAAGGCGCGCAGATCGTCAACTTGATGAAGGACCTGGCGCGGGCGCTGAGCCTGGTGTCGATTCGCGTGGTCGAAACCATCCCCGGCAAGACCTATATGGGGCTGGAGCTGCCCAACCCGAAACGCCAGATCGTGCGCCTCTCCGAAATCATCGGCTCGGACACCTATCAGAACCCGACCTCGCGGCTGACCATGGCGCTCGGCAAGGATATCGCCGGGCAGCCGGTGTCGGCCGACCTCGGCAAAATGCCGCACGTGCTGGTAGCCGGCACCACCGGCTCGGGCAAGTCGGTGGCGATCAACGCCATGATTCTGTCCCTGTTGTATAAGGCCACGCCCAAGGAAGTGCGCCTGATCATGGTCGACCCCAAGATGCTGGAACTGTCCATCTACGAGGGCATTCCGCATTTGCTCGCGCCGGTGGTCACCGACATGAAGCACGCCGCCAACGCGCTCGACTGGTGCGTTGCGGAAATGGAGCGGCGTTATCGGCTGATGTCCAAGCTCGGCGTGCGCAACCTGGCCGGCTACAACCAGAAGATCCGCGACACCGAGAAGGCGGGCGAGCACGTGCCCAACCCGTTTTCGCTGACGCCGGAAACCCCGGAGCCGTTGGAGACGCTGCCGATGATCGTCGTGGTCATCGACGAGCTGGCGGACCTGATGATGGTGGCCGGCAAGAAGATCGAGGAATTGATCGCCCGCCTGGCGCAAAAAGCGCGCGCCGCCGGCATTCACCTGATCTTGGCGACGCAGCGCCCGTCGGTCGACGTCATCACCGGTCTGATCAAGGCCAACATCCCGACCCGGATCGCCTTCCAGGTATCGAGCAAGATCGACTCGCGCACCATTCTCGATCAAATGGGCGCCGAAGCCCTGCTCGGCCAGGGCGACATGCTCTACCTTCCCCCGGGCACCGGTTATCCGCTGCGCGTCCACGGCGCGTTTGTCGCCGACGACGAAGTGCACCATGTCGTCGAATACCTGAAGTCCACCGGCGAGCCGGATTACGTTGACGGTATCCTGACCGGCACCGCCGACGGCGGCGACGACGACGAGGGAATGGGCGCGCCGTTCGCCACCGACGACGCCGAGTCCGATCCGTTGTACGACGAGGCGGTGGCAATCGTGATCAAGACGCGGCGCGCGTCGATCTCCTCGGTACAGCGTCAATTGCGCATCGGCTACAACCGCGCCGCGCGGCTGATCGAGCAGATGGAGGCGGCCGGGCTGGTTTCCGCCATGGAAACCAACGGCAACCGCACGGTATTGGCGCCGGCGCGCGAAGAATAACCGTTACACGGGATATTTCATGTCTGACGATAACCTCAGCGGCGGGTTTCGCCACGATTTTCAGCCACGTACCGGCGTGCTGCTGTTGAACCTCGGCACTCCGGACGCGCCGACCCCGGCGGCGCTCAGGCGTTATTTGCGCGAATTTCTCTCCGACCGGCGCGTGATCGAAATCCCGCGCTGGCTCTGGTGCCCATTGCTCAACCTGGTCATTCTGACGGTGCGGCCGCGCCAGTCGGCGCAAAAATACGCGCGCATCTGGCAGCCGGAGGGTTCGCCTCTATTGTTGGAAACACTGGCGCAACGCGACGCCTTACGCGCCGAGCTTGCCCGGCGCGGCCATGGCGACATGGCGGTGGCCTGCGCGATGCGTTACGGCAACCCCAGCATCGCCTCGGCGCTCGAGACATTGCGTGACCAGCACGTCGACCGCCTGCTGCTCGTACCGCTCTATCCGCAATATTCGGCCGCCTCGACCGCCTCGGCGCTCGACGGCGTCTTCGCCGCGCTGGCAGGCCAGCGCAACCTACCCGAACTGCGCACCCTGCGCCATTTCCACGACCACCCGGCGTATATCGGCGCGCTCGCGCGCCAGATCGAGGCCGACTGGCAGGTCAACGGCCGTCCGGACGTGCTGGTGATGAGTTTCCACGGCATGCCCAAACGCACGCTGGCGCTGGGCGACCCGTATTTCTGCGAATGTCAGAAAACCGCGAGATTGCTGGCCGAGGCGCTAGGACTCGCGCCCGACGCCTGGCGCATCAGCTTTCAGAGCCGCTTCGGCCGCGCCGAGTGGCTGCCGCCCTATACGGTCGACGTGGTGCGAGAGCTGGCGCGGGCCGGCACGCGCCGGGTCGATGTGGTGTGCCCGGGCTTCGTCGCCGATTGTCTGGAGACGCTGGAGGAGATCGGCATGGAGGTGCGCGCCGAGTTCGAAGCGCATGGCGACGGTCGCTATCGCTACCTGCCCTGCCTAAATCACAACAGTGATTGGATCGCCGCGCTGACGGACATTATTGCACCGCACCTAAGCGGCTGGACGCCGTTAAATCAAGAAGATAGCAGCGAACGCCAGACGCGCGCGCAGGCCAAGGGCGCAACAGCATGACGGCGCTTTGAAAAGAGTTTGTTTCCTGAATTTTGTATTCGTTGACACCTCAAACAACTGATTAGCATAATCAATGCCGTTGGGATGATGCATGATCTGCGTCATCAAACCAGCGATAAAGAGAGTCACCAAATCTACAAAGAAATAAGGGAAACATAATGAAAAACACTGCTCGTCTGACATTGATGGCAGCCGCGGTGCTGGCTCTGGCAGCCTGCGGCAAACAAGGAGGCGCCTCCTCCGACGCATCCGGCGCGGCAGCCAGCGCACCGGCCGCTTCCGCACCGGCCGCCAGCAGCGGCGACAACGTGGTCAAGATCGGCCAGGTTTCGCCGATGTCGGGCCCGATTTCCCACCTCGGCAAGGACAACGAGTACGGCGCCAAGCTCGCCATCGCCGACCTGAATGCCGAAGGCGTGACCATCGGTGGCAAGAAGGTGACTTTCCAGCTGGTTTCCGAGGATGACCAGGGCGACCCGAAGATCGCCACCCAGGTTGCGCAGCGTCTGGTCGACAGCGGCGTGGTGGGTGTCGTGGGCCACCTGAACTCCGGCACCACCATCCCGGCCTCGAAGATCTACTCCGATGCCGGCATTCCGCAGATTTCCCCGTCCGCCACCAACCCGGACTATACCAAGCAAGGCTACAAGACCACCTTCCGCGTGATCGCCAACGACGTGCAGCAAGGTAAGGCGCTGGGCGACTACGCCATTGGCGTAGCCAAGGCCAAGCACATCGCCGTCATCGACGACCGCACCGCCTATGGCCAAGGTCTGGCCGACCAGTTCGTCAACGCCGTCAAGGCCAAGGGCGGCACCGTCGTCGACCGCGAGTTCACCACCAACTCCGCCACCGACTTCTCCGCCATCCTGACCGCCATCAAGTCGAAGAAGCCGGACATGGTGTTCTACGGCGGCATGGACGCGCAAGCGGGCCCGATGGCCAAGCAGATGAAGCAGCTGGGGATCAAGGCGCACCTGATCGCCGGTGACGGCGTGCAGACGCCGGAATTCATCAAGCTGGCCGGCGACGCCGCCGAAGGCCAATTCGCCTCGATGGCCGGCGTGCCGCGCGACAAGATGCCGGGCTTCAACGCTTTCAACGACAAGTTCAAGAAGGCGTTCAACACCGAAATCCAGATCTACGCGCCGTACGAGTATGACGCCGTGCGCGTGCTGGTCGACGCGATGAAGCGCGCCAACTCGACCGATCCGAAGGCATACCTGCCGGAACTGGGCAAGACCTCCTACGACGGCGTCACCGGCCACATCGGCTTCGACGACAAGGGCGACGTACAGAACGCCAGCGTCACCGTCTACCAGGTCAAGAACGGCCAGTGGCAAGTGGTGTCGGTGGTCGGCGGCGCCGCCAAGTAAGCCAGCGCAACACGGTGTTGCCAAGCGGCATCCTGAGGGATGCCGCTTTCATTTTGTCTTGGCGAGCGCTTTTTGATATCGCCGCCCCCCGGTCCGGGATTCACTGATCGCCATGTTCCACGCACTCATGGAGATTGGCATGCCGATCCAGGATTATCTCATCGACCGCGCGCACCTGCCGGCCATCGCCGAGCTGAGCGCGCGCCCTCACGGCCTCGACGCGCGCGCGCCGGGCGCCCCCCGCCCGACCGCCGATCAAACCGCCGCGCTGAACGCCTTGCGCCGCGCGCAGGCCCGGTTGATCAACGACGCACAGGCCTTTTTCGCGGCCTTGCCGCCGCTTGCGCCGCGCGCCGAGCCAGAGGGCCTGGAAGACGCCACCCTCCGGCCCGCCGCCCTACATCTGACCGCGCTAATGAGCCGCCAGGCCGTGGTCGCGGGGTCGCGCGCGCCGCACGGCGGGGGCCTGGCCGTACTGAGCGAGGCGCTATCGAATGCCGCGCCCCCGGTCGCCCGAACACTGTACGTCGCCGGCATGTGGGCCGATTGGCATCAGAACGACCTCGACGAGTACAATGCCAGCCCCGACAGCGCCATGCCGCCGGCACTGCGCCAGCATATCGCCGCGCACGACGCGGTAGCGCGCCGGCCGGCCGAAACCTCGCTCTGGCGGCTGATCGACACCGCACACCGCCGCGGCATGCGGCTCATGGCGATCGATTGTGCCGCCACCGCCTCCCTGGCCGCCGAAACACAGCTCGGGTTACGGCTCTCGAACCAAGTACGCAACTATTTCGCCTATCAGATCGTTCGCGACGACCCGCAGTCGGGCCGCTGGTTGGCGTGGATGGAGGAAAAATACGTCAATCGCTTCGAGGACGTCCCCGGCCTGGCGGAGCTCACCGGCGCCATCGGCCTGCGCTTGCCGCCGGGCGCCGGCACCCCGGCGGCGCGGCCGCTGATACTGCGCGCCGACCGTGGCGAAGGCATCAACCGGCCAAGCGGCGAGTATTTCTGGGTCAAGGCCGATCTACTGCTGACCCCCAACCCGCTCATCGACCCCGACGCCTTGCCGTTGCGGCTTAGCCCCAACGGGGCGTGCGCGGTTCTGGCCAGACCGGATATCGGTGAAAACGAGTACGAACTGCATCATCATGCCGTCGATCCGGCGCAAACGCTCAAAGTCATCCAAAGCGACGGCCACGCCTTCGTCCTCGCCTTGCCCAATCCGGGCGATTGGCATCGCTTTCCGCGCGGCGCCTACCCGACCATCCCCGCGCTGATCGAAGCCTTGCGCGCACACGGCTGGCACGATGTATGGCCGGGCACCACACCGGTATTGGATAGCGCCGCGAGCCGGTTAGCGGCCGAACGGCGCCCTGGCCTTCTATTCAAGCCCGACGCCCCCCTGTCACCCCGCTATGCCCTCTCTGCCGGCGAATTAGCCTGGCACCTGCGCCAAGAACAAGCCGCCGGCGCGCCATCCAAGTCCATCGGCCGCAACGACCCCGGCGGCGCCACGAGCGAACGGCTGTTGCGCGACGCCAGCCTCTACTTCCAGCTGCCGCCGCAGCCGCAACGCCCGCCGCTACCTGCCTTCGCCCCCAATCAGTCCATGGCCGGCGTGATCAGCCAATTGCTGGCGCGCTACCCTGGCGTCATTATCGGCCATGGCGGCGGCGAGCCCTGGGGCGCCTGGCTGCTCGCCGAGCAGATGGCGGCGCTGCCGCAGCATGGCGTGCGTACCCTGTTTGTCGACACCCTGCGCGCGGATCAACATCAGGCGCTATTGGATGGCTGGACCAAGGCAAGCGAGACCCCCATGCCGGACGCGCTGCGGCACGCATTGACGGACCACCTTCCGCCAGGCCAGACCGAGGCCGTCATCGCCCTGCTGTCCGAGGCGCACCGGCACGGCATCGCCATTATCGCCGCCGACTGCTTCCTCGCCCGCCGTTTTCCCTCGATCTACACCACGGCGCTGGTGACAAAATACTACGCCGCGCTGCGCATCGACGAACAACTCAACCGCGCCCGCGCCCAAGCGCTGCGCGGCCGCTGGGTCGCATTGCTCCATACCGTATCTGCCGCGCTATTCAACCAGTTGTTTCCCGACCTGGCGGTACTGACGGGCGCCGTCAGCCTGCGACTATCGGGCGAACCGCATAGCGTATTGCCCGACCTGGGCGGCCGGCTGGTGGACGAGCACGGACGCGGCGTCCACGTTCAGATGGATTTGATCGCCGCCAACCGCCCGCCGATGCCCACGCGCATGATCCATTCGCGCCTGCAAGCCGACGGCGATTACGCGCTGATTTACGCACCCGACGCGCTCAACGAGGCTTTCGAGCTGCATTATTACGACCAGGGTCGCGTCACCGTGAAGGCGATACGCTGGATAGACCAGGGATGGCACGTCAATTTTCCCGACGAGCCGGCTTTGCGCACCTTTACCTCCCTAAGCGCCCTTATGCACGCCCTAGCGCGACGGGTGGACGGACGGCATTGGCAACGCAACGTCTGGGCCGACGCGATGCCGCAGCCCATCGACACGCTGCCGCAGACGCAGCGCGCATTGCTGCAGGGACAAGAAACGGTGCGGCAGCAACATTTGGACAACTTCGAACACGAGCGCGAGGCGGCGCTGTTGCATCAGGTTTTCTTCGCCACCCGCGACCAGCGCACGGCATTTAAGGAAGGCAAGGCCTTGTGGCAAGCCGGCCTCGCCCTCATCGGCCTGGACGCCGATGCGCCGCTGGATGTCTTGAAGCAGACCTTCGCGGCACAATGGCGCGGGCTCCCCGAGCGGCAGCAGGGCGCAGTGCTGGGCGCGATCGACGAGCGGCAAGCAGAGCGGGCGCGGGCCCTGACCGATGCCTGGTTCGACCGCATCATGCATTGGCGGCTCACGGCCATCCGCCGCATCGAACACAACCGCTATCTGGCGGCGACCGAACATCGGCAAGGCCTATGCGCCGGACTGACGGCGCATTTCGCCGCGGCTTGGCTGCTGGACGCGCGCGGCGCGAACGGCAACGCGCACTTCAACGGCTATTTGGATATGTTGCGGGACGCCACGCACCACCCCGAGTCGCCTCGCGCCCGCATACTCGACACCGCCCTGCTCGCCTGGCAATTCGGCTCTCGCGAGCAGGCTTTCGGCCCACACCAGCTTGAGACCGGCTTGTCGCTCAACGGCGTGCTCGATCGAATCGACGCCATGAACAGCCCGGCGGCTTTCGCCTTATCGCTCGGCAACCATGCCCTGCTTCTGGCCAAAGCGCATACGCACTATCTGCTCGCCGACCCCAATTTTGCCCGCTGCAAAATCGACAGCCGGCAGAAATTGGCCGAGATACTGCAATGGCACGGCCAGCTGCTGCGCGGCCTGTTTACCGCGAGCGAACCAGGCGATCCGCCGCTGTCCTTCGGACTATGCCGCTACCGTGACGACCTGCCCGCGCAACCTCTCGTGAACGTCGGGGTGGGCGAGCCGCTCGACAGTCTCATTCTGGCCAATCTGTGCCAGCCGGCCGAGCTGGCAAATCTGCTCAACCACAATCCGTTGCGAGAGACAGCCGCCAGCCACGCGCTGGTGCGACGGCTGACCATCATGGAGTACCGGCAACGGCTGACCCCGATCGGGCTCGCCCCGGTTCTGGCCCGGCAACTGCTCGACATTCTCGCGCAGCACGGCGTGCCGCAGACGATACAGCGTCAATTACGCCGCATCGCATTCATCAACACACAGGAACACCACACCGTGGTCACCCTGGAAGCGGGCGAGAACATGCTGTACACACTGCAACTCAATCACCACAACGACGTGGCGGCGATCCGGTTTCTGCGCTCGCTCAACGCGCTGGGGACAGAAATAGGGGGAACCGACGCGCGCGACTGGCAAAGCCGGATCAGGGAGTACTTCTGGCCACCGGATCTATTCAACGCATTGCGGCTTCTTCCGCAGTGGGAGGTCGACCGCCAGGTGCTGGCGGCGCCTTTGCCCGATGACACCGACGGGACCATGCCGCCGTTGCCGGAGGCATAACCCCCGCGTTAGCGGGTAGCCACGTTCATCATGGAGACAAGCCATGCCCCTCCCGCCCCATGCCAGTACTTACGATATTTTTCCCGGCTATCGCAAGGCGCTCCTCCCGCTAAGCAAAGCGCCCGGCTGGTTCGACCTGGCCCAGTTGGAAACGCAACCACTCGACAAGACAATCGGGCGGGCGCTCTTGGAACTCAGCGCGCGGCGCCGTCAACTGATCGACGACGCCCAGCAGTTTTTCTCCGCGCAAAGTACGCCCCAACCACGCCGCATGCTGGCCGCCCCTCAGGACAGCGGCGCCACCCTTTTGTCCAGTCTTCTCCAGCAGCCGCTCTCGCGCCATCAAGGCGTGGTGTTCGGCAGCCGTCCGCCGCGCGCTGCCGGCCTACGCGTCATGATCGAGTTGCTTTCCCAGCCCCAAGGCGTTACCACGCTCTATCTGGTCGGCCTGCTGGCGGACTTGCATCAGGACGATCTCGACCGCTATGGCGCCACGCCCTCGGCAGCCATGCCACCGACGTTGAACGACTATGTCGACGACTACGACAGGCTGCGCGGCCACCCTGCCGAACACTCGCTGCGGCGTCTGCTCGAGTTGGCCCGCGCCCAAGGCATTCGACTGGTGGCGCTGGAAAACGCCGCGCTGCGCACCGTGCACAGCAAACAACCGTTGCCGACCCGCACGGCAGTGGAGATCGTCAATTATTACTTCGCTCAGCGCATCACGGCATACCAGCGCCGATTCCGCGGCGCGCGCTGGCTGGCCTGGACGGATGAGATGCCCCTTGGCCGCTTTGAGGACGTGCCCGGCATCACCGAGCTCACCGACAGTATCGGCGTGCGGCTGAACTTTCCCGCCTCGCCCGGCGACAGGCCGCTGCCAGCGCTTTACTTGCGCCGCGATCGCGGCGAAGAGGTGGTCGATCCGGCAGGCCAACGTTGTTGGCTACGTGGAGATCTGCTGCTGTCGCCCAATCCCTTGATCGATCTGGATGCGCTCAATGCCCGTCTTGCCCGCGTCGACGCCTTCGTCCTGCTGGCCCGGCCGGATATCGGGGAATTCGAGTTACGTTACCGTGCCGGCGACCAATCCATCCTGATCGTGCCGTTGCAACGCGATCCGCGGTCGCCGCACCGTTTTTTCATCGAGCAGCCGAATGACGTGCGCCCCTGGGGCGACATCCCGCTGCGCCGCTACCGTTCCGTGCAAGCGCTGAGCGATGATCTGCAGCGGCAGCTTGGCATGACCAACGCCTGGCCAGGGCTGACCCCCATCTTGGACACGCTGGCCAGCCAGCATTCGCCGACAAGGAAAGCCGGCTGGCTGCATACGCCACCACCGGGCATCGAGCGCGTCATCCCCGGCCAGCCGCTGCCGAGCGCGCGCACCTATGAACTCTCGGGGGGGGCGGTGGCGCTGCTTTTACCGCATACCAGGCGTGGACAGGGACTGGATACGCGTTATTCGCCGTATGGATTGACGCCGGCCGAGACGTTGGCGCACCAGCGTTTCATCCACAAGAGAACGCAACTATTGACCGATGCCGAACAGTATTACCGCCTCGCCCGACTGCCGGTACGGCCGGCACCGCCGGAGATCGCGCTTGCCGCGCCAATCTCCGACCAACTGGGACAACTGCTGGCGCGCTACCCCGGCATCGTCGTGGGGGAGGTTCATGCCGAGCACTGGGGCAAACAGCTACTGACCGAACAGATGGCCAGCTTACGCGACCAAGGCGTGCGCACGCTGTATCTGGAACAGCTGATCACCGAGCAGCATCAAGCTTTATTGGACAAATGGCACGCCGCACCCGACAACGCCATTCCCGAACGCTTGCGCAGTGGACTAGAGGCGGTCGACCCGGAACACCAAGTCGGCCAGGACTACACTTTCATCGCGCTGGTCAAGGCGGCGCACCGCCACGGCGTCGCCGTGGTCCCCCTCGATTGCTTTGGCGCCTTCTACACGCACGTGTTGTTCAACGAGCTGCAGCGCATCAAGCTGATGAATTATTACGCCATGCTGCGCATTCGCGAACGGCAAGCGGCGGCACCCACGGACAAATGGATCGCCCTGGTCGGCAACGCCCACGCCAACCACTTCGGTTCCGTGCCCGGCATCGTCGAGCTGACCGGCGCGGTCGGCCTGCGCGTCGCCGGCGAGCCGGCCGGGCTCTTGCCGGATACCGGCACCTGGGCCAGCTCGATCGAACTAGGGCAAGGTTTTTTGAAGTCCGATTTCGTCGTCTCCCATCGGCCGGTGCTGACCGATGGCGAGATCAACGCCCGCCTGCGCGCGCCGGGCGATTTCGCCATCGTCTATGCGCCGGAGCCGAATCGCATGGCGTACGAGCTGCGCTACCGCGATGCGCGGCGGATTACGGTACTGCCGATCCGCCTCACCCCCAATGGATTGCATTTTTATCTGGCCGACACCCCTTGGCCGGCGATCAACCATTTTCAAGTCCTGTCGCTCAAGACATTGAACAAGATGCTGGAGCAGATCGCCAAGCTGCACAACGTCTGGCCCCGCCTGACGCCGCAGCCGATCACCACGCTGTCGCCCGAGCAGCGCGACTTGGCGCTGCACCCGGCAGAGGCCGCGCGGCAGTGGCAAGCGGCGTTCGAGGGGCTGCGGCAGGCCACGCTATTGCGCCAGCTGTTTTTCGCGCCGGCGCAGGACCAGGGCGAGTTCAAGGCGGGCAAGGCCGCTTGGCAGGCCGAGCTCGCCGCCACCCCTCGTTTCGTCGAGGCGGACCTGGACACGCTCAAACACATCTTCGTCCAACAGGCCCCCACGGCCACGCCCAGACGGCTCGGCGCGTTGTTGGCCGCCGTGGCCGACCGGCAAGCCAGGCAGGCCGACGAGCTCGCCGAGACATGGCGCGCGCAAATCGCCCGGTTGGGCGGCACGGCGATTCGCCCGCTCGGCCACAACCGCTACCTGAGCGCGACCAACCACCGGCAAGGCGTGTGCGCCGGCCTGTGCGCCCATATGGCGGCCGCCTGGCTGCAAGACGCGGCCGCGCCAGGCCATGCCTACCTCGACGCCTATCTGGACAATGTCGAGGCCGCCACACACGCGCCAGACTCGGACAGCGCGCGCCTGCTGGATCTGTCGCTGCTGGCATGGTCGTTTGGCGTGCCGGAAGCCAAATTCGGCACCACCTCGGTGGCCAGCAGCGCCCCCCTGGCCGGCGTAATCGATCAACTGGAGCGCGCGGGCATACCCGCCGTTTTCAAGCTTTCTTTTGGCAACCACGCCATGCTGCTGGCCAAAGGCGGTCCGGCGACAACGCGCACTTTCCTGCTGGCCGACCCCAATTTCGGTTATTGCAAACTATCCGACCGGCAGGCGCTGACCAACGCCCTCGACTGGCACGGCCAATTGGTGCGGCGCTTGCTCCTGCCCGACGAAACCGGAGACAGGATTTTCACCCTGCGCCGCTACCGGGCGGATCTACCAAAACAAAAGCTCTTTCCTCAGGTGGAAACCGGATGGCTCGCCACGCAGAAGTTGGCCGATCTATGCGCGCTGCCGGCCCGAACAGCGCAGTTCACCACGCCCCTGACGCAAGACGCGACGTACCGGCAGTTGGCGTGGCGCCTGACCCTGCTCGAATATCGGCAGACACTGCAAGGTCTCGACCCGCTGAACACGACCAGCCGCATGTTGAGCGACTTGCTGACCCGGCACCAAGCGCCGCAATCGGCGGTGCGTGCCCATGCGCGAGTGCTCAAGATCGTCTTCCGCCGCCCAAACGCCCTCATCACGCTGGCCGCCCCCGCCGGGCAGGTCTACCCACCGCTGCTCATCGACGGAGCGCGCTATCCGCAAGACATCGCCTTGCTGCAGAAGCTGGTGTCGCTACAGCAAGACCTCGCCCCGCGCGGCACGCTGTCATTCCTGAGCCGCTGGCTTCGCCCGCGCCAGGCGCCGGTGAGGGAAATCGACCGCGATGTGTTGAGCGCCTCGCTGCCGGACGACGCGATTGAGCGCTTCTTGATATCGTCGCCGGCGCGGCCGTTTTAGCGTGTCTCCCCATGTCATCACCGGGAGGCCGCCATGCCCACGACCGACTACACCGTCCCCCATCATGTTCGCCCGGCCATTGCGCAACTCGCCAACACGCCGACAGGCCTCGCCTTGCGTCAGTGGGACGACGCCGGCGACAGCAACCTCAAATCGGCGCATCAAGCGCTGCTCGACGCACAACGGCGCCTGCAGACCGACGCCAAGGCCTACTTTACCCGCCTCGCCATGCCGCGCGCACCCGCCGTCCTCGATCGCGACGGCGCGCCCGCCCACCTCGCCGACCGTCTCGGCGCGCTACTACGCCGAGACGGCGGCATCGTTCTCGGCGGCATGCCGTTGCCGCCAATCGATAGCACGCCATTGATCGCATTGCTGGCCACGCTGAAGCAACAAGGGGCCGGCACCCTGTTTATCGCCGGGCTGCTGGCCGACGTGCATCAGGACGCGCTCGACCGCTGCGTCTCCGAGCCGCAAACGCCCTTGCCGGACACGCTGACCGCGTTCGCGGGTGCCACGATGACGCGCTTACTGCAAGGCGCACGCCAGCACGGTTACCGCCTCGTGGCGCTAGACTGCGCCGCCACCGTGGCCAACGCCGCGCTCGCGCCGCGCGAACGCGCCGAAATCGCCAACTACTTTGCGCAGCTCGTCATCGGCGAATACGCCAGCCAGCCAACGCACGCGCTCTGGCTCGCCTGGTTGGATGAAACCCGGCTCAGTCGTTTCGACGATGTGCCGGGCATGGCGGCGCTGACCGGCGCCGCCGGGGTGCGCCTGCGTCTCGCCAGCGCGCAGCCGGCGATGCGGCAGGATCATGGTGAACAGGTAGTGCGGACCGACGGCACACGCTACTGGGTCAAAAGCGATTGGCTGTTGAGTTCCCATCCCTTGATCGGGCAAGCGCGGCTACGCGCACGCCTACACGATGCCGGCACCTTCGCCATCGTCGCGCGGCCGGAAAGCGGCGAATTCGAGCTGTGCCACCGCGCGCACGACCTATCGCTGATCACCACCCCCATTCAGCGCGACCATGTCTCGCCACAGCTGTTCTTCATCGAACGCGACGATGCCGGCGCGCATTGGCAACCGGTACTGCGCCGCCGCTACCGCGATCTGTCCGCATTGCGCCAGGCGCTGCAGGAAATCGAGATGGTCGACGCCTGGCCTGACGCGACCCCCGTGCTGGAGACCGCAGCGCTCGGCGATGCCGGCGAGCGGCGCGCTGGCGTCATCGCACTGCCGGACGCCGTTACGCCGACGTCCGGCCTGCGGGTCTATGAGCACGGCGGCGAGGATGCCGCACAATTGGAAGCCATCGCGCGCGAAGAATCGCGCGGCTTGGATTTGCGCTACGTCAGCCCCTTGCTGAGCGAGCCGGACCGCCAGCTACGAAAGCGCTTCGCCAGCAAACGCGAAAGATTGCTCACCGATGCGGCGTTGTTCTTCCGGCAACCCACCTTGCCAGCCCGCCCCCCGATGCCGACGCTCGCGCCGGAGCTGGCCATGGCCGAGGCGCTCAACCGACTGCTCGCGCACTACCCCGGCATCGTTTTCGGCGAATCGCATCAAGACTGCCACAGCAAGCAGCTGTTGATCGAGCACATGCCGGCGCTGCATAGCGCCGGGGTACGCACGCTGTATTTCGAACACTTGCTGGCCGATCGGCATCAGCCGCTGCTCGACGCTTGGCACGCCGACCCCGGCGCGCCGATGCCGGCGGCATTGCAAAGCTATCTCCAGTGGCAAGACCGCGGCCAACGCGTCGCCGGCAACGCCAATTTCACCGCGCTGGCGCAGGCGGCTCACCGTCATGGCATCGCCATCGTCGCCATCGATTGCTTCAGCAGCTATTTCACCAAGGACTTGCTTGGCGCATTCGATCGACAGCAATTGATGAACTACTATGCCATGCGGCGCATCGAAGCGCGGCAAAGCCAAATGCCCGGCGCCAAATGGATCGCACTGGTGGGCAGTACCCATGTCACCCGGTTCGGCAACGTCCCCGGCCTCATGGAACTCACCGGCGCCACGGGGCTGTTCGTGCGCGGCGCGCCCGTGGGCATCCGCCCCGACGTGGGCGCTTGGGTCAGCACTTGGAGCAATGACGCCACGCCACAGCACTTTCTGCGGGCGGACTGGGTCACCTCCGCGCTGCCGCCTCTGCCAGAACCCACGCTGCAGGCCAAGCTGGAGGTTAACGGGGATTTCGTCATCGTCGCCCACGCCGCCCCCGCCGTCGCGGCTTACGCGCTGTATTACCGCGACGGCGAGCGTATCGTCGCGCTGCCGGTCACCCGCTCCGGCACCGGCAAGCGGCTGACGCTGCCCGCGCCGCCCTGGAAGGCCGCGTATGGCCAGCACTTCGCCGATGTGGCGAGCCTGGCGCAATTTCTTCAGCAAAGACAGGCGATGCGCGACGTCGCACCACTCTCCCGCGGCAGCTTTAGTGAATCATCCGGTGAGGCGGCTGCCGAAACAGCCGAGCAAACGGCGCCGGTTTCGGAGCGATTCGAACGCCAACGGCAGTCGGTGCTGCTGTGCCAGGTTTTTTTTGCCGACGGCGATAGTCGCGCCGCCTTCAAAGCGGGCAAAGCCGGCTGGCAGCACGAGCTGCCGGCGCTCGGGCTCGCCACCGACGCGCCTCTCGATCGGCTCAAAGCGGTGTTTGCCTGGCAAGCCGCCACGCTTTTCCCTCGCCAGCAAGGCGCCCTGCTGGCGGCCATCGGCGAGCGGCAAGCCGCGCTGGCGGCGCAACAGACAGTCGATTGGCAGACCCAGGCGGCGCTGCGCGGCGGCATGACGACGCGGCGCATTGCACACAATCGCTATCTGGCCGCCGCCGGACATCAGCAAGGCATGTGCGCGAGCCTAACCGCGCATTTGGCGGCCGTATGGCTCACGGACCGCCGCCAAGGCGGCAACAGCCATTTCGATGGGTATCTGAACGGACTAGAGGCGGCCATTCGCCAGCCCGACACCCCTGAGGCCCGGCTGCTCGACCTCGCGCTCGTCGCCTGGCGTCTCGCGCCGGACAAACAGGCTTTCGGCCGGCACCCGCCGGCCAGCGGGCTCTCCGTGGCCGACGTGCTGGCCCGGCTCGATGCCGCCGCCGCGCCGGCGGTATTCGAACTGGCACTCGGCAGTCACGCCATGTTGCTCGCCAAGGGCGGCACGACAGGCGCCGAGGGGTATGTGCTCGCCGACCCCAATTTCGGCCGCTGCGACATTCCCAGCCGGCAGGCGCTGCCGGCGCTGCTCGACTGGCACGGCAAACTGATGCGGCAGCTGTTCTCGCCCGATGCCGCCAAGCCGGTGTTTTCGCTGCGCCGCTACCGCGACGATCTGCCCGAACAAAGTTTGTTCGCCGCCAACAAGGTCGGCCCGCCGCTGAAAGCACTGCGCCTCGCCGACCTGGGGGCCCTGCCTGCGCTGGCCGAAGCCGACTTCGGGCGTCTCGCGCGCCGGCTCACCGTCGCCGACTATCGCCGGCGGCTGCAAACAACAGGCGCCGAACCCTTTGCCGCGCTACTCGGAGAGTTGCTCGACCGCCACCAGGCGCCCGTCGCGATGACCCGCGCGCCGGCACGGGCGATCAGGATCGCTTTTCGTGGGGAGGACGCTTTCATCACCTTGCGCGGCGCGGAAGGGCTGGCGCTGCCGCCGCTTCGCATCGATGGCGCGAGCCACTCCGAAGACGTCGCGCGGCTGCGTCAGGTCAAGGCGCTGCTACATGAACTGACGGATGACAATACCCTCGCCCGCATTGGCCGGCTGCTGCTGCCGCGACGGGCGCCGGCGTGGGAGGTCGACCGCCAGGTCCTGACCGCCGCGCTGCCTGATCCGCTCCCCTCCCCGCCGCCCCATAAGGAGTCCACTGATGTCTATTGAAGCATTTCTCGTTGCCGCGGCGCACCGTCCTATTCTGATGCGACTAGCCAACCGGCCGCAGGGCTTGGCCGGCGCGCTGGGCGACGCCGCGCTCAGCGGGGAGGAAACGCAAGCATTGCAAGCATTGAACCAATGTCAGGGTCTGCTCCTGGCGAGAGCCGCCCTGGCCGCCGACGATGGCAATCGCACGCGCTCAGACATTTCCTCGCTGGAAAACGACCGCCCACGGACGGCTGAGGCCCATCTGACCGAGCTGCTGAGCCGGCACAATGTACTGATCGGCACGCGCATCGGCCATCATGGCCTGGCACAGTTGATCTCTGCACTGGCGCAGTCCGCCAACGGCATCCACACCCTTTATCTCGCCGGGCTATGGGTGGATGGCCATCAAACCGCGCTCGATCAATACAACACGGCCACCGACGCGGGCATGCCGGCAGCCTTGCGCGAACGCGTTGCGGCGCTGGATCAGCACGCGCAACGACCCGCTGCCGCCTCGCTGCGGCGACTGATGGAGGTCGCCCACAGTCAGCGCATCCGGCTCGCCGCACTCGACTGCGCCGCCTGCGATGTTAGCCAGAGCCTCGCTGCCCGTCTGGGCGCGCGCAAGATCCTGGCGGCCGTCAACCACTTCGCCCAGCTGCGCATCAAGACGGATCAACGCGATACCGGCGGGCAACACTGGCTTGCCTGCCTGAGCGAAACGCGGGTCAATCGATTCGAGGGCATTGCCGGCGTCGCGGAATCCACCGGCGGCATCGGCGTGAGGCTGCAATGGCGCCAAGACGCCACAGTGGCGGAGCCCGTGCACCTGCAGCGCGACGGCGGAGAGCGCGTCACGCCTCCTGGCGAACCGACGTATTGGATCAAAACCGATTTGTTGATGACGCCCCATCCGCTGCTCAGCCGCAACGCCTTGGAGGAAAAGCTCGCATTGCCCGGCAGCTTTCTCGTCTTGACACGACCGGACATCGGCGAGGAAGACTATGAATTGCATCTTCACGACAGCGATCATGACATCGCGCTGACGCTCATCATGCGCGACCTCGCCACGCGCGCCTTTCACGTCGAGGCGGACCGGCCGGCGCAATGGCCAAACTGGCAACGGATAGCACAGCAGCGCTATCCCAGTTTGCGCGCTTTGCGCGCTGACCTGCAAAGCATCGGCATGCGCGATCTGTGGCCCGATGTGACGCCGGTACTGCTAAGCGAGGCACGGCGCCTCGCCGCCGAACGGCCTGCCGGGCTACTGCGCCGCGCCTCGCCGGCCAGCCGCTACCAGCTCTCCGGCGCCGAGATCGCCTGGGTGCGCGCGCATCTCACCGAATTTGACATCATGGAGCGCAGCGACCCGGGCGGTTATCAAAACGATTTACTGCTGACCGACAGCGAACGTTTTTTTCAACGACCCAGTTTGCCCGCGCGTGCACAACCGCCGGCATTCGCGCCCGACCTGCCGCCTGACGCGCTGTTTGACCTGCTGTTAACGCATCACCCTGGCATCGTCATCGGCGAGACGCGCCTTGCCGGCGCGAGCGACGCGGGCAGAACCTGGGCCCGGCGGATACTGGCCGAGCAATTGCCAAGGCTGAGTCAGGCGGGCGTCGATATGTTGTTTACCGATCTGCTGAGCAGCGAGCCGCACCAGCCGCTGTTGGATGCCTGGCCGCCGTTGGCCGATGCGCCGCTGCCCGAGGCCATCCGGCAACATCTGGCCCAGCGGCTGCCCGCGCGCGAAGTCGAGCCCATGGTCGCGCTGCTGCAGAACGCGCACCGCCACGGCATCGGCATCACCGCGCTCGATTGCTTCCTCATCAGCCGCATCGCCCCCGGCCCCTTGCAGGTGAAGGTGCGCAACTTTTACGCGCAGCGTTGCATCCGCGCACATCGCACAGGCAATAAATGGATCGCGCTGACCGAGGCCGGGCAGGCGTGCCATTTCCAAACCAACACCATGCTCGCGGGGATCCCCGGCGTCGCGCTGTTGACCGGCGCCATCGGCCTGCTGTTTGCCGGGCGTCCTTTGTCCACGCTGCCGGATACCGGAAACTGGCAGCGCGACGCGGGCGGACTGCGGTTCATTCAGGCCGACTTCATTGCCGCGCCGCGGCCGCCGATGGCGGACGGCGCCATCAACACCAAACTGGAACGCGAGGGCGATTTCGCCGTCGTCTACGCACCGGATGCCGCCACGATGGCGTATGAGCTGCGCTATCACCACGCCGGCAGGATCTTCGTGCTGCCCATCCGTTTCAGCGAGGAAGGCGACGTCGAATTATCGCCCCCGTCGTGGCTGCCGATCGACGTCGAATACGAAGCGCTCGACGCGTTTGTCCATGAGTTGTCTGCGGCAAGCGGGCGCCGCAACGTGTGGCCAGACGTCACACCGCAACCGGACTATTCGTTGCCGCTGCCGCAACGCCGCGCCTTGCTCGGCGCCGAACTGGCGGCACAACAAATGCTGGCGCAATTCGAACTGCAACGGGAAGCCGCGTTGCAACATTTGGTGTTCTTCTCCAACACCGCCATCCGCAACCTCTTTCGTCAGGGCAAAGCGGCCTGGCAAGACGAGCTTGTGCTGCTGGGGCTCACACCCGACATGCCGATCGAGAACATCAAGCAATACTTCGCGTTGCGCATCCACCAGTTGAGTGCCCGCCAACAGGGCGCGCTCTTGGCTGCGATCGCCGACAAGCAAAACCAGGCGGCAACACGCGTAGCCGACACCTGGGTCGAGCAGGTATTGCGACAGCGCGTCACGGCGCTGCGCCGCATCGCCCACAACCGCTATCTCGCCATCTCCGAGCACCAGCCCGGGCTATGCGCCGGTTTGGTCAGCCATTTCGCCGCCGCCTGGCAGCTTGATCGGCGCGCAGCGGACACGTCCACGGCCTTTAACGCCTATCTCGACAATCTGCAAGCCGCCACCACGCAGCCCGACCAGCCCATGGCGCACTTGTTGGACCTGGCGCTGCTTGCCTGGCAATTCGGCCCGCGCGAGCGCGCGTTCGGCACGCACACCCCGTTGCACGGACTTTCCGTGGCCGCCTTGCTGGCGCAACTGACGGCGGCGGCCGCGCCCGTCGCCTTCGAGCTATCGCTTGGCCGCCATGCCATGCTGCTGGCCAAGGACGGCGCGCCCGGCGCCGAAACGTATTGGCTGGCCGATCCGAACATCGCCCGTTGCAAAGTGGCGGGATCGGCGGCGATCGCTCGGTTGCTCGAATGGCATGGCCAATGGCTGAAAACCCTGTTTCCCTCGCCGGACGGAGAGCGCGACGCGCCGTTGTTTGGCCTGCGCCGCTATCGCGACGACTTGCCCGAGCAAAGATTGTTTTCCCTGACGGAAACAACCTCACTGCTCGGCACGCTCACGCTGAGCGCGCTGTGCCAACCGGAGACGCTGGCGGCGCGGCTACCGGCCAACATGAGGCAGAGCCACGTCTTTCGGCAGTTGCAGCGTGACCTCTCCATTGCCGAATACCGCTATCGGCTGACGCAAACCGGCTACCGTCAAATGCTGACGGGGCGACTGCGCGAGGTATTGTTGCGCAATCAGGCGCCGCCGTCGGCATTCTTGGTGCCGGTACAGATCAAGAACGTCGTTTTTCCCCCTCGCGGCGGCACCTTGTTCGGTCCGCGCGTGAACGCGCGCGTCACGCTGCAAACCGGCGCCGGCGTCACTTACGAAATCTTCATCGATGGCGCGCTCTACCCAACGGACGTCACATTCCTGCGTCAGGTCGACTTGTTCAGAAGGCTGATCGCCTGGGGCGTGCCGCATCACGCCGAATATCCGCTGGAGCCGGCACTGCACATCGACAGGGAGATGCTGACAAGCCCATTGCCGAATGACGAGCCGGCCGGCGAGGAATGAGTGTTTTTTGATATCGCCCCATGCGCCGGCGCCCTAAGTTGAGCGCCATGTCCACCACCCGCATGGAGAGACCGAATGCCCAACCTCGATCACGCTTTACCGTCCCGCCCACTGCCAAACGATCTGGCCGCCGAGTGGCGGCGACACATTACCCGGCTCGGCGCCACGGCTGTCGGCCAACTGGACCAGCGGCAATACCTGGCCGCCACCCCGTATCGCCACGGGCTGTGCGCCGGCATGGTCGGTCATCTCGCCGCAGCTTGGCTGCATGACCGGCGCGTGGCGCGCGGTCGGAGGCGGTTTTCCGCTCTGCTCGACGCGCTGACGGCACAGGGCAAGCCACCGCACAGCCTCATGACGCGCCGCTTGGTCGCCTGGAGCGTTGGCGGGCAGACGGCGAAATTCGGCTCGCGCCCTCGCCACGACGACCTGACGCTCGCTGCGCTGCTCGACCGCCTGGCACAAGCCGTCGCACCGGCGGCATTCGAACTGTCGTTCTGCGGTCACGCCATGCTGCTGGCGAAGCAAAGCGCCTCATGCTACTTGCTGGCCGACCCCAATTTCGGCCATGCCACGCTCGCGGACCAAGCGGTGTTGGCACGGGTACTGGATTGGCATCGCGCGCTCACCCAGCGGTTGCTCGCCCCCACGGACAGCCGCCAGACGCCGCACATTTTCACGCTGCGCCAGTTCCGCGACGACCTGCCGCTGCGGCCGCCAACCCAGCGGGCAGCACCCGCCCCAATGCAGTGGCCCGCGCTGGCCGCAGCATTGCCGGACACCTTGTCCGAGGAAGTCATGAGCCTGCTGCAAGGCGCCGCCGAGGAGGTGCGCGCCACCACGCCACGCCTGCCGAGCCTGGCGGAGGATCTATCGCTCGGACTGAGCGCGGGCCAGCAGAGGGCGACGCAAATGGCGGCGCGCCTGGAGCGCAGCCTAAGCGCCATGCTGGCGCAAAGCGAGAGGCCGGCCGACCGGGTACCGCTATTTGATGGGCTGGCGCCGGAACCCTCGGGCGGCATGCGGCTACCGTTCGCCGACAGACAAAACCCAGAGGCGCCTCCGCTGGAGCTCGTCAGCGCCGACGACGACCACACGCTGGCCGAGATGAAAGCGCTGCTGGAAAAAAACGCGGCGCAAATGCGGCGCGCCGGCGCCGTCCTCGACAAGCACGCCACCGCGACAGAGGGGACGCTGCCAGGCGAGGATTTGGCCATCGACGGCCTCAACGCCGCTTTCATGGTGCAGGCGATTCAACGTTTGCTCAGCCGCCGCCCGGAAACCGCGCCCCAAACGCCGGTGCGCCCGGGCCTCGCCATGGCGCTGCAGTTGCACGATTACGCCAACATGCTGATGGTCGGCGCCGGCGCGGCGCAAGACGTGCTGCGCGGCGCCGCGCTCGTCAAGGCGCTGCGCGCGCTCTCGGCCGGCGAAACGCTGCCCGGCGCTAGCCTTGGCCTACTTGGCAAAGGCACGGCCCTATTGCAGACCCTTAGCGTCGGTTTGGATATTTATGAGTTGACCCAGGCGCAAACCGAGAACCAGCGCGCCGTGTTCGGCACCAATCTGTTCTTCGACTCGTCGGGCTTAGCCGCCTTGATCGCCTCGGCGGCGGGCGTGCCGGTGGCCGGCCAGTTGGGCGTCATCATTGCCGGCCTCGGCATCGGCGTCGGCGGCCTCGTCTCCGCTTTCAACGACATCGCCAACAAAGCCGCCGCCGTCGGCCAGTATTTCGCCAACTTACGCCGCGCCTACCACACTCGCGGCGACACGCTGGGCGCCGGCTACGAGTACGACGCCGCCCGCCAAACACTCGCGCCCGCCTACCCGGCCGTGGTGATCAAGCTCGACCTGCGTCAGCAGCAAGCGACACTGGTTTCGCCGCTCTTGTATCCCGCCAAGCACGGCGCGACCGGCTCCGGCCGGCGCAACTATTTCTTCTGGGCCGGCGACATGCCGCGCGTCCAGCATGACCGTCAGCGCGCCATCGACACATGCCAACGTCTGCAATACCCGCTTGAGCCCATGGCATTGCCTGGCGCCGCCCGCACGGCCCGTCACATCGTGCTGCCCAGCGTGCCCCGGCATTACATTTCCTACAGCTACAACATGCTGCCGTTCGCCACCGCGCGCCAAGACGGGGGTTTCGACGTCCTGCGCCAACTGGAAGGCGACGACTTCGATTTCGACTTTTACATCTTTCCGTCCGAATATCTGATCGATCAACTGCACTTCGAATATGTCGACACGGCGGTCGACGTCTTGCTCGCCACGGGAGACTGCCAACTCTACATGCCGACATTCCCCGCGCCGGTGCAGGGCCACCTGCGCTACACGCTCCATGCCGACAGCGGGCAATACCGCATCGTGCTGTCGCCGGGTGCATCGCTGACGTTGACCGCCGCGCCAAACGCACAATACGAATGGCTGCTGGACGCCCGCCCGTTGTCCGACGACGAGCCGCAGTTCGACGCGGATCGCGCCGGCGTGGTCATTGGCGGCGTGTCGGTTCGCGTCTCCTCTGCGGGCGCGCCCCTCACGTTGGTGCGCAAAAACGGCGTGATTGAACGGCTCATCGTCGCCGAAGCGCGCCGCGAGACCGTGGAGATCGACGCCGCGCGCTGGCCCGCCTCGCAATTGGCGCAGTATTTGCACGATTTGGGCAGACAGCATCTGGCCCATGGCGACGTGGTGCAGGTGAAGGACTATCCGTTACCGGGCACGCCGGCCAAGACGATACCGCTCGCGTATTACGACACTGCGGGCGGACGCATGCTCTATGTCGCCGAGGACCTGCGCTACCCTCAGTGCGCGCTGGCGCTGATCGACGGCGATCAGGCGTACTTCTACAATCACCTGCGCAATAAAGTGCTGCGTATCGACCCGCGGACGCTGGCCATCGAAGCGGAGTTCTCGCTGCGCGATAGCCCGGAAATCCGGCTGTGGCGGGAAGGCGGCGCGGTACTCCTCAGCAGGGTGCCCCCGGTGACCAAGAAGCAGCCCTCAGCCATCTTCAGTCTGGAGAACGATACGTTGTACTTGCGCAGAGCGACCTTGGATGCGCCGCTCGTCAGTCTATTGGAAAACCAAGACCGGCTCAGCGACATGACAACCGACCTGCAATCCATTCTGGCGGAACACTTTACTTGGCAGCGGCCCAACCGCATCGGCGGGGCCGTGTTGCCGCTCAACGGCTATGTGGTGCTCGATCATTCGGCGGGGGAGACAGTCAAAGTCCGCTACTGGTTGCGCACGCGCGATGGCGCGTTGATCCGTCCCCGCCTGCCCGCGGGCGATCTACCTACGCAAGAGGATCTCGCGCTGGCGCATACCGACACCCTGCCCGACGGCGATGAGGCATGCTTCTTCTACCATGCGCCGCAAAAGGCGCTATACCACCAGCGCGGCCGGGGCTACGGCACAAACGACTTGGCGCGCAAGCTGACGATCGAGGGACTGGCATCGCTGAGTATCCTGGACGACCAGCTGTACGCACAGACCGAGCAAGGCCTGATCGTGTCGCTCGACGCGCAAGGGCGATCGACGCCCACCGCCGTCACGCGAAGCTGGCTTGCCGCGCGGCCGCAATGGCCGGATGACTTGCTCAAGCTCGCCGCGGACGGGACGCTGTCCGTGCTCGACCTCAAGCGCGCCGATGGCGGCGCGCAGCCAGCATGGACGATGGGCGGCCGCATCGTGCTTGCCGGTCCGAATCTGCCGGCCGACACGCAACTCATTGGTCTTGGGCAAGGCACGGAGGAGGCCTGGCTGTACAATCCGCGCGATCGGGCCTTATATCGTCAACCGCTGCTGAGCCGGCAGGATATCTTGCGCGCCTACGGTGCCGTGACGCAGACGGCGGGGGTCGAGATCGCGCGCGCCGAGCTTAAGCGCCAGTTCGCCGGTCTCTCGATCCAGGGGGCGACCTTGACGGTCGAATTGCTCGATGGCGTGCTGCCGCCGCCGATGCGCAACATCACGCAACTCTTGCTGGCGCCCACCGTGGCCATGGCGCTCTTGCGCATCGGCATGGACGACTGGCGGCTATACCAACGCATCGGCATCGACGTCGGCCGCTTACCTGCCGTCCAGCCGGATCAGGCCGCCATGACGATCGAGATCGCGTTGACGAGTCCCTTGGCGCTGAGCGCCACGCGCGAAGGCGACGATTTGCTGCTATTCGATCGCGCGAGCGGCAAGTCTTTGCTGGTCCTGCGGCTGTTCACGCCGGCGCAGCAGCGGAAAGTGAGCGTGCGCGTACGCGATGCCGTCGGCGACCGCGTGGTGGCAGACGGGATTCACGAAGCGCTCGCCAACGCGGACCCGGAGATTTGGCGCATGCTCATCACGCCGCCGGAACTCAAGCAGACGCCGCCGGCGCCCTAATCGCGGAATACGGCCGGTTGTTTCGTCATCGCCGCCATGCCTGCCGCGGCAATGTCTTCGGACAGCAGCATGGCGGCATTCCAATTGGCCACATATTCCAGCCCATCGGCCACGCTGTGGTCGCGGCTATAGTTGAGAACCTGTTTGCTGCCGCGCACCGCCAACGGCGACTTGGCGGCGATCAGCCGCGCGGCGTCCAGCGCGGCGGCGCGCAGGCTCT
The DNA here is from genome assembly GCF_019232825.1 of Paludibacterium sp. Lineage (GTDB taxonomy): Bacteria > Pseudomonadota > Gammaproteobacteria > Burkholderiales > Chromobacteriaceae > Paludibacterium. The sequence continues at coordinate 40,953 of NZ_JAFAND010000003.1, forward strand.
CGCCATCCGGCAGCACGCGGTTGACCAGCTGCCACGCCAGCGCCTGCTGCGCGTCGACGTCGCGGCCGGTCAGCGCCATCTCCCGCGCCACGCCCTGCCCGACCACGGTCGGCAGGCGCTGCAGCGTGCCGACGTCGGCCACCATGCCCACGTCGACTTCGCGCACGCCAAACTGCGCGTCGGCGCTGGCGTAGCGGAAGTCTGCCGCCAAGGCGATATCCAACCCGCCGCCGAGACAATAGCCGCTAATCGCAGCGATCACCGGCTTGCGGCAGCGTTCCAGACTGCTGACGCAGTCTTGCAGCTCCAGGATCAACGCCCGCAGCTTCTCGCGCTTGCGCGCCTCGCAGGAATCGTCGATCTGCCCCTGTACGCCCATCAGCATCGACAGGTCGATGCCGGCGCTGAAGTGGCGCCCGTTGCCCGACAGCACCACGGCGCGCACGCCAGGCTCCTGGTCGCACCAAACCAGCGCCTGCCGCATCTCGCGCCACATCTCGGCATTGAGCGCGTTGGCCTTGTCCGGCCGGTTAAACGTGACCAGCGCCACCGCATCCTGCCGCTCGATGGTCAAAACCTTATCGTCCACACCCGCCTCCTCAGCGTTTTTTCGGCACCCAGGCCCAAATCATTTCGCACTGAATCGGCGCGTTGCCCGATTCGTCGGTCACCACCACCTCGATCAAGGTGTTGCCCTTCTCTTCCTGATGCACGGCGTCGATCTGCTCCGGGCGCAGCGTGGCCACGGCGCGCATATTGCCTTGGCTGCGTTGCTGATAGTCGACTTTCATCGATTTGAGCAGCATCAGCTTGTCGTCCGGCACGTTCATGGCCAAGACGAATCCCGACGCCGTTTCCGCCAACAGCGCCATGGCGGCGGCATGCACGCCCTTGATATGGTTTTGCACCTTACGCCGGTTGGGAATCGACACCACCATGCGCGTGGGGCTCACTTCCTCGAAACGCAGGCCGGCGGTGCCGAGAAACGGCACGATGCGGCCAAACAGGCGGGAAATGACGACATTGCGCAACGCGCCCGGCAAGCGGGACGCCTTGGCTACCATGCGGTTCATGCTGTTGGGCTTGGGTTGCATCCCTCGTGTTCTCCTCGTGTTGTTGGCTTTTTATTGGTATGGCTTCATTCAACGCCCAAGAGGCGGGTGATCTGGCGCTTGACGGTATCGAGCCAGCCATCGTCGACCCGGGCCAGCTGCAGCCCGCCCTGCAGCGCGGAAAACATCAACACCCCCATTTCCTCGGCGCTGCCCGGATAGTGGAAAACGCCTAGATCGCGCCCTCGCGCCGCCAGATCGATCGACCAGTCGCGCATTTCGCCGATGAAGGCGGCCGCCTGGTCGCGCATGGCGTCGGGCAGCGTATGGAATTCCGTGCAGAGCATACCGCTCGGGCATACCTGCCGATCTTGGCGGAAATAGCTGTGCGCCAGCTCGAAATAGCGTTCCAGCTGCTCGCGCGGCGGCAACGCGGCTTGCGCTTCGATAAAACGGGAAAGGCGGCGGCGGTAGCGCTCGATCAGCGCCACGCCCAGATCGGTCTTATGCGGGAAATGATAATGAATGGCGGCGTTGCGCACGCCAAGCTCGCTGCTCACCCACTGATAGCTGAAGGCATTGAACCCCCGCGTCAGCAGCAGCTCCTCCGCAATATCCATAATGCGCTTGCGGGTGTCGTTCTTGGCGTCGGTGTCGATTTTCATGAACGCACTTTACTTACTGGTCAGTAAGCTGTCAATGCGATTGGCATGTGCTTCAGCACCCCTATAACTTGGGTTATGATGAACAGAAATCATGCGCCAATGAAGAGGCCGCACATGAAACTTAAATTCAGCAAAATGCATGGGCTGGGCAATGACTTCATGGTCATTGACGGCGTACGTCAATCCGTGGACCTGACCCCAGCGCAAATCCGGCACTGGGGCGACCGCCATTTCGGCATCGGTTTTGACCAGCTGTTGCTGGTTGAGCCGCCGACAGGGCACGACAACGATTTCCGCTACCGCATCTTCAACAACGATGGCGGCGAAGTGGAACAGTGCGGCAACGGCGCGCGCTGTTTCGCTCGCTTTGTCGCCGAACAGGGCCTGTCGGACCGGCGCATGCTGCGCGTGGAAACCGCGCGCGGCGTCATTCAACCCGAGTTGATGGACAACGGCGAGGTGCGGGTCGACATGGGCATCCCCCGGCTCGATCCCGCCGAGATCCCGTTCGTCGCCGAACGCCAGGCGATCACCTATCCGTTGGCGGTGGCCGGCGAATCGATCGACATCAGCGCGGTCTCCATGGGCAATCCGCATGCCGTGCTCATCGTGCCGGAAGTCGAGCTCGCGCCGGTCAAATCGATCGGGCAAGCGCTGCAGCAAAGCCGCCATTATTTTCCCGACAGCGTCAACGTCGGCTTCATGCAGATCGTGAGCCCGGACGAGATCCGCTTGCGCGTCTATGAGCGCGGCGCGGGCGAAACGCTGGCCTGCGGCACGGGGGCCTGCGCCGCCGTCGTGGCGGGTGTTCTGCGCAAACGTCTGGGAAATCGCGTCAGAGTCCATACCCATGGCGGAGACTTGACGGTAGAATGGGCCGGCATCGGCCATGCGGTCCACATGATCGGGCCGGCCACCACGGTATTCAGCGGAGAAATCGATGCCTGACCACAACGCGACGGTGCAGTCCGACGACGTATTGGCTTTTCTGGAGAACCATCCCGACTTTCTACAGCATCACGCCGAGCGCTTTGGCTTGAAGCACAACGGCGATCGCGTCGTGGTGTCGCTGGTGGATCGTCAGATGCTGGAACTGAAGGATCGTTGCCGCCAACTCGAGGCCCGCTTGCAACAGCTGGTGCGCCATGGCGAGAACAACGACCAGATTCAAATCCGCATGCATCAGCTGGCATTGACGCTGTTGACCGCGGATACGCCCGCCGCGCTGGCCGCCAGCCTGCGCGCCTGCTTCGCCGACAGCTTCGGCCTGGACAGAATGGCGCTGCGTTTGTGGCATCCCGGCGCCCAGGCGTTGGCAGAGCTCTACAGCGCCAAGAGCGAGGCCGCGCTGTTGGCGCGCAACCTGAGCGCGCCCTACTGCGGCCCCTACGTCAATGACGAAGTGATGTCCTGGTTCCCCGCCGTGCCGGTACTGCAATCGTTCAGCCAAGTCGCGCTGCGCGACGAGCACGGCGAGCCGTTCGGACTGCTGGTGCTGGCCAGCGACGACCCGGACCGCTTCACCCACGACATGCACACCCACTACCTGGTACAAATCGGCGAATTGATCAGCGCCGCCTGGCGCCGCCTGCTGGGTCCGGCGTGAGTCCGTTGCTGCCCGCGCTTTTCGTCGCCATGGTGGGCGGCTTCTGGCTCTTTGCCCTATGGCGTGTCGTCGCCAGCGGGCACGGCGTAGCGCAGGCGTGCTTTGTCGCCGGGTATCTGCCCTTGGCCATCGTGGTGCGGCTCGGCCATCCGCCCGACCCGATGGCGCCGATCTGGGCGCCGTTCCTTTACCCCTACACCTGGGGCGGCATCGCCGCCCTGTTTTGGGCCGCGAGCCAATTGCGCGCCAGCCGGCACGGCATCGTGGTCGACGGCACCCCGCCGCGCATGGCGGCATTCTACTTGGCGCTACTGGCGCTGCATGCCGGCGCGGTGCTCGCCGCGCCGTTGCATAGCGGCCACGTGCTGACTCTCTATCTGATGGTACCGCCGGCCATGGTCGTGCTGGCGCTGTTGCTCTATCTCAGCATCTCGCTGCTGTTCCGTCGGGCCGGCCGCACTGTGATGTCCTGGGGCGCGCTCGCCGTGCTGGCGCTGCTACCGGCGGGCTGGGTCAAGCTGTGCGAGCTCGCCGTGCCGGCGCTGTTGCGCTACGCCTGACATTGCGCGGCGACGCGCGCGAGCCAACCCGCCAAGGCGGAAGACGCGCGCGTCAACGGCACGTGTCCACGCATCAAAATCTGCGCATTGCGCCGATAAACGGCGCGAAGGATATCGACGCCTCGCGAGCCGACCTCGGCCTCGATTCGGGCGCGCAGCAAACCGGCCGGATTTTCCAACACAATGTCGATCACCTGCGCCGAGCGCAGGGCAGGCAAGCCCGTCGCCAGCTCGTTGGCCACCGTACCCGGCACCAGGCATGCCGAGGCGATGCAGCAAGCCCCGGACACCGCCAGCGCGGCGTGCGGCTGTTGCGGCGTGAAATAGCGCACCAAAAGCTGCGACTCCCCGCGCCCAGGCGCCAAGATCGCCACCTTGGGCAAGGTTTCGCTTCTGGCCAACGCCGCCTCATCCAGCAAACGGCCATCGGCGTCCGTCAACCCCATGCGCAGCGCCGCCGCCACCCATAATTGCCGCAGACGGCGCATAAAGTCCGTGTCCTGCGCCAGCGCCGCGGGCGCCTCCTCGGCCGACTTGCCCAGATCCGCCGCCCGGATCAACACCATCGGCACCGCGACATCGACACAGCTTACCGGGATGCCATCGATCTCATCGCGCGCGGCGCCCGTCGGCAACAGCCGGCCGGTTTTGGCGCCGGCCGGCGCCAACAGCGTCAGATCCACCGCCGGCCACGCGCCATCGACACCCGGCATACCGTCGCAGCGCGGCTGCCCGTCAGGACGGCATTGCAGCCGCGCCTCGCTGATCACGCCGGTATTGGTGTTGCGAATGACCATGCGGCAGCTGCCGTCGTCTTCCGGCTGCAGCAAGCCGACATCGAGCGCCCACAGGGGCAAGGAGGAGGTCAGATTGCCGCAATTGGCGCGCCAGTCGATGGCGTCGGTATGCGCCGCGAGCTGCGCCAGCGTGCTGACCAAGCGCCAGCCCGATTCGGCATGCTCGACGTTGACGAGAAAAACCTTGTTGCTGGTGGGCGTGACGCGCCCCAAACCGGTGAGCTGACGATTATTCGGTAGGTCGCCCTGTAAGGGCACGCCCAGCAAATGGCGCAGCAGCTCGTCGCGCACGGCGGCGTCGGCGGGCATCAGCGATTGCGGCAGAACGAGTCCGGTCGAGGTGCCGCCGCGCACCAGATGCACAGGGCAATGCCAAACGCCGCCGGCCCGATAGGGGCCGGTGAGCGGCATCGGCGGGATAAGCCTCAAGCCTTGGCTCCGGCGAGGGGGAATGGGTTGCGTGCGCGGCGCGTCATGACATTCCTTCCTAGAGGGTGCGGTCCATGACCTGAGCCAAAGGCCGCAACGCCGCCATCAGCGAGGACAGCTGCGCCGGCGTCAGCGCTTGCTCGGCATGGCAACGCGCTTGCGCCGGATTGGGGTGAACGTCGAGCCACAGGCCATCCGCGCCCGCCGCCACGGCGGCGGCGGCCAGCGGCGGCGTCATCCAGGCCTTGCCGGTCGCCCGCGCCGGTTCGACGATCACCGGCAAATGGGTCTCCGCCTTCAATGCCGCAATGGCGCCGATATCGAGCAACGTGCGATAACCCGGCTCCAGGCTTTTGACGCCGCATTCGCAAAAAATGATGCGGTGATTGCCTCCGGCCGCCACGGTTTCCGCGGCCATCAGCCACTCGGCCAGCGTGGCGGCCGGACCGCGTTTGAGAATGACCGGCTTGTTGAGGCGCCCCACTTCACGCAGCAGTTCCGTATTGCCCATCGGATGAGCAACAATGGCCAGCGCGTCGATTTCCAATTCGAGAAACGCGTCAATGACGCGCACATCCGCCAGCTCCGCCACGGCAGGCAGCCCGGATGCCGTGGCGGCGGCGCCAAGCCGGGCCAGCCCATCCACGCCCAAGCCTTGAAAGCCATAAGGCGTTTCGCTGTGCAAAAACACCCCGCCGTGCAGCAAGTGACCGCCGCTGTCGCGCACCGCCGAGGCCGCGGCGGCGATCTGTTCGTCGCTCTCCACCGCGGGCGGCCCGGCAATCACCTGCAGCGCACGGCCGCCGAAGGCCTGGCCGCGAATCGTCACAATCGACGGCTCGGGGTGAATTTCACGGCTGACCAGCCGGTACTCGCGCATCACGCGCAGTGCGCGTTCCACCCCCGGCATCCGCTCGAACAAGGCCGGATCGAGGGTGCGCTCGTCGCCAATGGCGCCGATCAACGTGCGCTCGGTGCCACGTGAAATATGCTCGGAAAGGCCAGCGGCGCGGATGCGCGCCACCACCCCGGCAATGTCGGCCGCCGAGGCGTCCGACGACATGACAATGATCATCCGCCCTCCTGTTGCGCCAAGAGCCAGCACATCGCCGAGACGGCGGCTTGGGCCGCACCGAAAAGATCGGCGGGGCTCGCCTTGGCATAGAGGCCCGCCGGCACGCTGACGATCCGCTGCGCGTCGTCGATGCAAGCCTCGTCCAGCGCGCACTCGACATGGCGCAGCCCCCAGGCTTCCAGCGCATCGATGTACTCGCCCGCCTCATCCTCATGCCCGAACGTCAGCCGCGCGCCATGCCGCCCCAGCTCGCGCGCCAGGAGCGCAGGCACCAGCGCCGCCGGGCCCAGCGCGACAAACGGCCGCCCGGCGAGAAAAACCGGCATCAACGCGTCCAGCACGTCCGGCGCCAGCGTTGCCCCGGCGCCGCGCACGGCAAAATTGGTTAAATTGCGCAACACCCCGCCGCCGCCCGGCAGCAGCACCGCGTCCAACCGGACGGGGTCCAGCTCCGACAGCGGCTCGATAACGCCGCGGGTAAGGCGCGCCGACTCGATCAGCATGTGCCGCGCATCCTGCATGGCGCGGCCACTGGCATGATCAATCACCTCGCGCTGGGCGCGGCTCGGCGCAAAGCAGCGCACCCGGCAACCCTCCTGCGACAGGGCGATCAGACTACCCGCCGCCTCAAGGACGTCGCTGCCGTCTCCGATTCCGCAGCCGCAAAGCACCAGCGCGATAGTTGGCGTGCCAATCATGAGGCCACCCGATCAGGTTTTATCCAAGGACAGCGGCTCGCCCTTGGGCGCGTGTCGTTGCCGGCACAGCATGGCGAGCAGGCAGTCGACGTCTTGTGCCAGACAAAAGCGCTCCATCGCCGCGCCGCGAATGAAACCCTGCTCGCGCATATGGCGCACCATCGCGAGCAGGGGCTGGTAAAACCCATCGACATCCAAGAGGCCGATCGGCTTGGCATGCACACCCAACTGCGACCAGGTCACGATCTCGAACAGTTCGTCGAGCGTGCCGAATCCGCCCGGCAAGGCGACGAACGCATCGGCCAGCGCCGCCATCTTGGCTTTGCGCTCGTGCATGGTTTCGGTGACATGGAGCGTGGTCAGTCCGTCATGAGCCACCTCGCGCGCCTGGAGAAACGCGGGGATCACGCCGACCACCTCGCCGCCCGCCGCCAGGGCGGCATCGGCGGCCGCCCCCATCAGGCCCACATTGCCGCCGCCATAAACGAGCGTCAGCCCAGCGTCGGCGACCGCGCGGCCAAACCGGCGCGCCGCGGCGACATAGGAAGGCGAACCGCCGTTGGCGGAGCCACAGAACAAGCAAACGGAACGTATCGCCATAGCGGTCAGATCACGGCCAACGGGTAGGAACCCAGGATTTTGACAAAGGCGGCACTGGCCTTGAGCGCCTCGAGCGCCGCCACGACATTGACGTCGGACTGATGTCCCTCGATATCGATGAAGTACACGTATTCCCACAGTCCGGCGCGCGCCGGGCGCGACTCCAGCTTGGTCATCGACACGCCGTTGGCCGCAATCGGCGCCAACAACGTATACAGTGCGCCGGCGCGGTTGGGCGCCGCCACGATCAGCGACGTTTTGTCCTCGCCGGTGGGGCCGACGTCTTGATGGCCGAGCACCAGGAAGCGCGTGGTGTTGTTCGGTTCGTCCTCGATGCGTTCAGCCACCTTGATCAACTGATAACGCTCGGCGGCCGCCTGACCGGCGATCGCCGCCACACCGGGCTCGACGCCGGCGAGCCTTGCCGCTTCGGCGTTGCTGGCCACGGACACCCGTTCGACGTCCGGCAAATTCTTGTTCAGCCATTCGTGACACTGCGCCAGCGCCTGCGCATGCGCATACACGCGGCGCACCGGCGCCTCTGCGTCCTCGGCACGGCGCAAGAGGTGGTGATGAATGCGCAGCACCACCTCGCCACAAATCTTGAGAGAGCTTGCCAGCATCAAATCGAGCGTGCGTCCGACCGCGCCCTCGGTGGAGTTCTCCACCGGCGCCACCACGTAGTCGAGCGTACGCGCCTCGACCAACCGAAACGCCTCGTCCACCGAGGCACAGGCGACCGTGCGCGCGGCATGGCCAAAGTGCTTGATGGCGGCCAGCTGGGTAAAAGTGCCCTCGGGGCCGAGATACGCGATCGACAACGGTCGCTCCAACGCCAGGCACTCCGACATCACCTCGCGGAACAGCCGCGCCACCGACTCGGACGACAGCGGCCCCTGATTGAGCGAGCGGATGCGACGCAGAACTTGCGCCTCGCGTTCAGGGCGATAGACGACGCCGCCGCCCTTGATTTCTCCGATGGCTCGCGCATGCGACGCACGTTGATTGAGCAGATCGAGGACCTGCACGTCGATGCCGTCAATGGCATCGCGATGTTGTTTCAGTAAATGATCCGACACGTTTTATTCGTCTTTCAAGATGACAAATTGGCCTTTTCCGATCGGATAAGTTTCGGCGAGATAGCCGTCGGTCGCAAGCACCTGTTCGATGAACGGCGCGCATTCCTGCGGATGCGACAAGGCGTTGTCCATCACTAAGAGCCCGCCCGGACGCAATACGCGGCAGATTTGCGGCCACAGCGCCGGATAGCTTGAGCGATCGGCGTCGAGAAACAGGAAATCCACCGGCCCGGCTTCCAGTGCGGACAGCCATGCGGCCGCCTCGACGGTTTCGAGCCGCACCAAGTGCGCAAGGCCGAAGGCGGCAAGGCGCGATTCCGCCACGGCGCGGAAATCGCCGGCATTGTCGAGACTCGTGACCTTGCCTTGATTGCTTTGCGCGGCGAGCGCGAGCCACAGCGTCGAATAACCGCTGGCCGTGCCGATTTCCACGATACGGCGGGCGCCGGCGGCACGCGCCAGCTGATAGAGGAATTTGCCGGCATCGGGAGCGATCATGCGCCAGCGCGCCGACGCTGATGTCAAATTGGCATCGCGCGCCTCGCCCTCCTGCCAGAGGACTCTTAATTGTTCCAGCGTATCGTTCTGCAGCATCGACTCTCCTCCTTATACGTGGCGACCAGGAGAATGCCCGCGAGGCGGTTACCCGTGCTGTCGGGCAAAGTCCTGCATGAAATGAACCAACGACTTCACGCCTTCGATCGGCATGGCGTTATAGATCGAGGCGCGCATGCCGCCGACCACGCGATGTCCCTTGATCTGCACCAGGCCATTTTTCTTGGCCTCGCTCACGAAAGTGTCGTTGAGCGATTCGTCGTGCAGCCGGAAGGTCACGTTCATTTTGGACCGGAACGGCGTTTCGATATGTGTGGCGTAGAACCCGCCGCTCGTGTCAATGGCATGATAGAGCAGACCCGATTTTTCCTCGTTGCGCGCCGTAATGCCTTTGATACCGCCCTGCTCGCCGATCCACTTGAGCACCAGACCGGCGATGTAAATCGGGAACGTCGCCGGCGTGTTGTACATGGAATCGGCGTCGGCATGCACGCGATAATTGAGCATTGTCGGCGTAACGGGCCGCGCGCGGTCGAGCAGATCCTCGCGCACGATGACCACGGTCAGGCCGGACGGGCCGATGTTCTTTTGCGCGCCGGCATAAATCAGGCCGAAGCGGCTGACGTCGACTTCATGCGACAGAAACTCGGACGACATGTCGCAAACCAGCGGCACGCCGTCAAGCGTCGTCGGCACGAACGGAAACTGCAGGCCACCGATGGTTTCGTTGGCGGTGTAATGCAGGTAGGCCGCTTCAGGATCACATTGCCAGGTATCCTCGGCCGGCACGTAGGAAAAATTTCGGTCCTCGCTGGAGGCGACGACTTTGACCTTGGTGTAGCGCTTGGCCTCCTTGATGGCCAGCTTCGACCAGTGGCCGGTATTGACGACGTCGATGGACTTCTTTTCGCCCAGGAGGTTGAGCGGCACCATGGAAAACTGCATCGAGGCGCCGCCCTGCAGGAAAAGAACATGGTAGTTGTCCGGAATGCCCATCAATCGGCGCAGATCATGCTCGGCATCATGGATGATTTCCATGAATTCCTTGCCGCGATGGCTCATTTCCATCACGCTCATACCGCTGCCGTGCCAGTCGAGCAACTCGCTTTGCGCCTCCGCCAGCACCGAATGGGGCAACATCGCCGGGCCGGAGGAAAAATTGTAGACCTTTGCCATGACAATCCTTTGTAGGGAAAGCCGGTCCGAGGCGCGGGCCGCGGCGGGCTTTCTAATTAGGGACCCTCTGAACAAGTTATTTACCGCCAGGCGCCGCCCCGAAGGGTTTGGCCAACAAGCGGCCGCCTGACGGCGTTGCGCTCCTTGGCATCGCAGAATGACTGCGACCTGCGTCGCGCGCCTTGCATTCGGCCTGTTGTTGACCAAACGC
>NZ_JAFAND010000031.1 GCF_019232825.1 Paludibacterium sp.
GAAATTGATACGCTCGTCCATGGCCCATCTCCTTGACTGCGACGGCCGGCCTGTCCGACCGTATGTGGCTCGGCACACCTCGGTGCGCAACCCACGATACCGGGGATGGGCCGTCACCGCTGGCGGAGCGCGACCATCATGTCTAAATCTGGCAGCAGGGCGAAAAATGTCTAAGAGGTCTTTGCCCCCTTCAAGGCTGCAGCACTAGGCCTCAGGCTTGGCTAGACATGGCTGCGGTCGGCCGCAAGTTCGGCAGCCGGACTATGAGCGCTTGGCGGCGCTGGATCAGGCTGCGTTTGCTGCCTTCCAATCGTGGGAGCGGGTGCGATGCCTTCGAAAGCTTCTCGAACTCCCGGCGGATACGAGCTTGTCAAGCTCTTGCCGCAGGTTCGCAAAAGCGTCGAAGCAAGGGATTGGGGTATCTCCGCAGACGAAGTGGAATGGATCATGAAGCGGGTCGCTCGCCGTGTGACAGAGCCCTCGGAGCCGAATTTCTGACTCGCGGACGGAGTCCAGGCGCAGCCCACCTGGTCAACGACTGCGCGATGGTGCAGACCGAGTGGTCAGCGAGCAAATCAGAAACGCCCTCGTCAACCACCACCGAAATTACCTTCTAGCACGGTCAACAATCTGTCGAAGGCCCTGGGGTCGGACAACCCTTGGCAAGGGTCAGTCAGCACAAGCCGCGCGGCTCGAACGTCGTGCGGCCACAAAATGTCCTCATCGTCGATTGCGATCCAAGACTCCGGCTTTATCCATTCAACGTGCCGCTGAACCACCTGGCTCTTGGTGCACCGCCAGTAGTCCATTTCCGTCATAGGCCGTCCGAGCCTATCGCACGGCGCCTTCGTCGTCAGGTCGAGGAAGGTGAAACCATCGACTCGCTCGGCAAGTTGGCCAAGTTGCTCAAGAACTGTCGGCAAGCCTTTCGCCCAAGGCTGCGTCGACGTTAAAACGATTCGAGCCTCAGGGAACGCCTCAAGCGCCCGATACAGCGGTCCGACCGACTCGTATTTTTTATGCCCATCCTGGTCGGGCGGATGGCCGTTCACCTCTTCATAAAACGACCAGCTTGGATGTAGAACTCCGCTTATTCCCAGGTACAAAACTTGGCTTGACTTCATGTGCGCTCCTTCCGAGCGTCAGGTCGCAGCCGCCGTCCTATGGCGGTCAACATGAAGACAAATTACCAACCATGTGGCTCACAGAGTGAGCCACTTCTGGCCGGCCGTGCATCGGGCGCCTGCGAATGCTGCAGTGGGCTACTGATAACGGTGGCATCGGTTCGACGGACGGCCATCGTGCCATCAACGGCACCAAATGATGGTCCCGCCTCGCATGAAGAAATGGCTTCTGCAGCCCTTCGTTCGATGCACGGAAGGCGTCAGCGTTGGCGCTTTTGGCGTCCCGGACACAGTCCAGCGCGGACCATCGCTGCCCGAGAGCGGCAACTGAATCTCAGCGCCGCAGCCGCAGGGGCACCTCATGATGGCGAGCCAGTAGTTCTGCCGCTCGCCAATCACGTACAGCGTCCTGTCATCCACCCGGTCCGGCACGTCGGCCAATACTTGAATGCGGTAGGTGGCCGCTCTTCCGAACAGCCCTCGCAGCCAGTTGATGAAGCGCCGAATCATGTGCGTCGTCCGAGCAGCGGCAGGCCGAGCGGCGGCTCCTGGTCACCCATGCCGACAGCGCGGAGCATCACCGGGCAGGGCTCACCGTCTGGTTCAATCATCGAAGCATCAGGGTCGGATAGGGACATTCTCCGTGCCGCGAATCGGCCATTTGGCAAAACCCGGTAGGGATGCACTCGAGCCAGAAATTCGTTCACGGCGGCGCTCGCAGCCTCCATGTTGACGCTGATGACGGCGGGCCTGTCAACAAGGACACCTTTTACATACCCGAGCTTGCGCTGGTGCTCGTACGCATCGGGATCGGTGCGCCTCAAGAATGCTGCTTCCAGGTCAGCCTGGCTGTACACGCGCCGACTCAGCAGGCTCGATCCGCCCGGCAAGATGGTGTGCACGGCTGCCCATATGCTGTCGATGCCACCTCGACCATCAGAGTCCAAGCGCACCCCGACGTCAATCAGCGGGATGACGTACGTGCTGGCAAGCTTGTTCAGAACGTGGCGGCCGTCCACCGAATCCATGCAACCGAACAGCACGTCGCAAGTCGATAGCGCCTCGAGCACGCCCCGGTCCAGCAAGTCTTGGTGGAATGCCTGCACGCGAGTGCCGAGCCTCATGGCGGCTATCGCGCGCTCCTGCACAGCCGTCTTATGCGCCCCCTCCTCAGCGTCGCTCGCGGTACTGTTCAGGATTCGATTGAGGTTCTTGCCTTCCACGTTGTCTGGATCGACGAGAACCAGTTCGCCTACGCAGTTGCGCGCCAGTTGCTCGATGACGATGCTTCCCGTACCAGAGGCGCCAACAACTCCCACGCGCAAGTTGCGAAGCAACTGGTACGTTCGATCCCCAAACGTCTGCGCGATGCGTTGCGCGTGCTCAGGCAACTCGCCGCCCGGCGCGGCATCACCGTATTGCAGGAACACAAAGTCATCTCCGACGATGCGAATTCCATGCAGAGGTTCGCCCTCGCCGTGCTCTTGCACGGCACGGCCAACAAGCCGGCCGTCGGGCAGCATGATGAGGCTGGCAAGCGGCGCATCGGTGTCCAGCCATCCAAACACCGACGGGAACATCTCGCGTTCGGCAATGTCATCCGTATCGGAAAACCACTCATACCCAGTCGGGTGGCTATGCACTTTGACCACCGCCGCGCCCGACGCCATGGCCTTCTGCAAGATGGGCTCCATCGCGACGCCCGGCCAAGCCACCCGATGCGGCGTGCGAATGCGACAGACGTCGTGCGAGATCGGAATGACCTCGCGCACGACCAGGAGTTCCAAGTCGGCACGTCGTGCCCGCCCGCAAAGAGCAAATGCCACGGCCTCCTTGCCGTCGCCCGGGAACAGATGCTCTTGCAGCGCGCGGTGGTGATGAGCCGAGATGGTCAACCGCACCGGCAGCGCGGCCGCCATCACTTCCGGAGCTCCGCCTCGAGCCAGGCGAAGACGTACCCCATGTGCGTGGAGAGGTCATCTTCGCCGACGCGCCAAGGGCTGTTCGCAGTCCGATGGCGCGACCATTGCTGCCACTGACGGCCGTCGAATTGCATTGTAGTCAGGCCGTTGATAGGGCGACCATCCCGCCGCGCAAGAGCTGGCACGAAATATGCCATGTCGATTTGCACGTCCGGGTAGCCGGCATTCATTCGAACATGCACATCTGCGACCTGGACGTTGTAGCCATCGGGCAGGGGCCAGTCGTAGATGACAGCGCACATGACCTGGCCGTCCAGCACCGCCTCCCAGCGCAATCCAAGCGAGTTCAGGTAACCGAGGTCGGCCGCGAGCAGCTTGAACTGCAACCGCTGCGCCGCTGGCTCACCCTCCTGAACCTCGTTCGGGATGGTCATGAATCGCTCGACACCGGGTGCGAGGAAGCTGACCTCTTGCTCTGGCGCCACGGGATGGACCGCTCCATGAATCTTCTGGCGAAGAAGGTACTTGTCCGGCGTCTTGCCAGCCAAGGCAAGGATTTGTTGCCCCGTCATCTCGCTGACCGCAACAACGTACAACTGCTTGTCGATACGGATGCGGTACTTCTTGCCCTTCGGCACCGGCTTGCCGGCAGCCAGGTAGGCCTCAACATCAACGACGTCGCCCTCGTCGGGCAGTTCATTCTGGTTCTGCATGGGAATTCTCCCGAAGTGCTCACCCTGATGCACGCCGCTCAGGTCAAGTGAGCATTGACCTTGGACGGTGCCCGTGAGACATTTCCGTCTCACGAGTAAGACAGAGCATGCCACGCACCGTCTCTCGTGTCAAACACTTCGTCTTACAAGAGAAACGGCAACCAATGGAAGCAATCAGGATTGAGCTCCTGGCCAAAGAAATTGAAGAACGAAGAGCCGGAATGGGCATTCGTGAAGCCGCCAAGCTGGTTGGCGTGAGCCCGGCGACGTTGTCCCGGGTGGAAAACCAGAAAATCCCTGACCTCGAGACCTTTAGCAAGATTTGCAAATGGCTCGGCAGGGACCCTGCCTTGTTCCTGGGACTGCCAACGCAGCAGCGGGCCACAGCCCCGACGGCGCTTGTTCACTTCAAGAAGGGTGCCGCCATCGAGAAAGACAGCGCCAAGGCGCTTGGCGAAATGATTCTTGCGGTCCAGCAGGCCCTGCTTGAGGAAGAGCTGGAGGGCTGAGCGTGTTCGAGCGCGGTTTCAAAGCGTGGTGCGAGAGGTATTCAACGGAAGTGCGCGGCAAGCTGGGCGTGCAAAAGGATGCCCCCCTTGATACGCGTGCACTGGCCCAGATGCTGGGCATCCGTGTCTGGACGCCGCACGACGTGCCGGGACTAACGCCAGAGACGCTGGAAATCCTCCTTCGCAGCGACGGTAAGACGCCGAGCTGCTGGTCCGCGGTAACCATCGTCGTGAACAAGAGGGTCGTCGTGGTCTTGAATAGTTCCCACAGCTTGGCCCGGCAGGCGAGCGACCTCGCGCATGAATTGGCCCATCGAATCCGAGGACACCAGGCTCGAGTGGTTTCCCTGTCCGAAGACGGCATCATGCTTTTGAGCAGCTACGACAAGAAGGAAGAGGAGGAGGCCGACTGGCTTTCTGGCAGCCTGCTCTTGCCACGAGATGCATTGATTCTGATTCGCCGCCGGCGCTTGTCAGATGCCGACGCGACCATCGAATACGGGGTCAGTGCGCGGATGCTGAGCTACCGGATGTCGATGACAGGGGTGAATCGCCAATTTGCGTAGGACACGCATCGCCGACGCCGGCATCGAACTCATGAGTGGCGCAACTTCCGCGCATGCCGAGCGCTAATGGAGAAGCGGGCGCGAAGAGTCAAGACGACATAAGTAGGGAGAATTTGTTCGTGGTCGAGTGGATAAAAGATAACCAGATCATCGTTTCTGCACTGTTCCTGCTGCCTGCGAGCATCGCGCTTAGCTGGGTGAAATTGCGAGAGCGTCTTTGGTCTCTGTCTAAGCGAAGGCGAAATGCGGCACGAAAGCTATTCCAAGACGGTCGCTGGAGAAAGGCTGCGCGGCTGGACTACCACTTCGCGATGCATGACGCGTTCGGCTGGAGCCTTGAACCAGTTGAGCTCGCCTATATCGAAAGTCGGCAGCTACCCGTTCGACTGATTCGCGACGTCTTTGGGGCTGGCGGCTGGGTGCGATTTGTGGATGGTCAAACAGGTTATGTAGACACGCGCAGCCAGCGAGCACAAGACTGGGTTTCATTTAAGGCGACAGCCGTTATGACCTTTATTGCGGCATCGCTTGGCGTGCCGGTCGTTTTGGCGTGCGCAATCGCAGCCTGGATGGAGGGGGGTCCCATTGCCGCGGTTGTCGTCGCAATTCTCGGTGGGCAGCTCGTACTTTTGCTCGGCCTCTTCTCCTTCTCTGCTGAAGCGGCGCACAGAGTGCTTTCACCGAATCGAAACTCGGCTGCTTTACCGCTGCCGCCTAAAGCCGGCCGAAAACGCAAGTCAGACTCCCATTCTGAAACCAGTGAGGTATCCGGCACATCTGCGATCCTCTAAGCCAGTACGAGCGAAGCAGGGCTGGCCGGCCGAGCAAAGGTAGGCTCCTGCACTACGAGTCGGTCGAGGAAGCCCGGGGCGCGCTGCTCGGCCGGCCCACTACGAAGTAGTGCACACGCAGGCATACTCAACAATGGGGCCTTAAGCCCTGCTTTGGTCAACGCCGAACACGGCCCCTCACAGCGTTTTTGCATGGCCCATCCGAAGTTGGACCCCGTCGATGCTTTGCGGACCGAGAACGCCCGGCTGATTGCGCTTCTGGACGCGCACGGCATCGAATGGCGGGAACGCCCACTACCGCCGGAGCGCGCACCGGACCCGCCTTCGGCCATGCTGTCGACCGAGGGGAAGGTTTCGCTCTATCGCGGGCTCTTTCGCGGACGAACCGACGTTTACCCCGTCCGCTGGGAAAGCAAGACCACGGGCAAGTCAGGGTACGCGCCGGCGTGCCACAACGAGTGGGTCGCAGGGGTTTGCCAAAAGCCCAGAATCAAGTGCTCGGACTGCGAGCATCGGTCCCTAGCGCCCGTCACTGACCCGGTCATCTATAACCACTTGGCCGGCGACCATACGGTCGGAACCTATCCGCTGCTCCACGACAACACCTGCCACTTCTTGGCAGTCGACTTCGATGAACAAGAGTGGCGCGACGATGCCAAGGCGTTCATCGGCTCCTGCACGGCACTTGGCGTTCCCGCAGCGCTGGAGATTTCCCGCTCAGGCAATGGCGCTCACGCCTGGATTTTCTTCTCTCAGAAGGTAGACGCCCGCGACGCGCGTAGGCTCGGAACGGCGCTCATCAGCCACGTCTGCGCCCGCACAAGGCAGCTCAAGTTGAGCTCCTACGACCGGCTGTTTCCGAATCAGGACACGATGCCCAAGGGCGGCTTCGGCAACCTGATTGCGTTGCCCCTGCAGAAGAAGCCGCGCGAGGCTGGGCACAGCGTGTTTGTCGACGAGAACCTCATCCCGTATCCCGATCAGTGGAGTTTTCTGGCGGCCATGCCCCGCATGTTGGCCGAAGACATCGAGCCGACCATCCTGCAAGCCACGGGCGGCTCGCATCCGCTGGATGTCGCCTTCATCGAAGATGAAGACCAACAGACGCCATGGCTGACCCCAAAGGCCGGTCGCAAGAACATCTCCGGCCCCTTGCCCAAGAGCCTGAACATTACTTTGGCGAACCAGGTCTACTTCCAGAAGGACGAGCTTCCCCAAGTCTTGGCCAATCGGTTGATTCGCTTGGCAGCCTTCCAGAACCCCGAGTTCTACAAGGCCCAGGCCATGCGCTTTGCGGTGTGGGACAAGCCGCGTGTCATCGGTTGCGCCGAGAATTTTCCAAAGCACATCGCGCTGCCGCGTGGGTGCTTGGACGACGCTGTTTCTCTGCTAACCACAAACGGCATCAAGGCCGTCATCCAAGACGAGCGCTTTCAAGGCACGCCGATTGAGGTGCGCTTCGCCGGCACGCTGCGTGTCGACCAGGAGGCGGCCGTGGCCGAAACCCTGCGACACGACACCGGCGTGCTCTGCGCGCCCACCGCATTTGGCAAAACCGTGACGGCCGCCGCCATGATTGCCCGGCGCGGCGTGAACACCCTCATTCTGGTTCACCGCACCGAATTGATGACCCAGTGGCAGGAGCGGCTGCAAGCTTTCCTGGCAGCCGACAAGAACACAATTGGCCGGATTGGCGGAGGCAAGGTGAAGCCGACGGGCAAGGTCGACATTGCAGTGATGCAGTCACTCGCGAAGAACGAGGAGCTCAGCGGCCTGCTCGACAACTACGGCCAGGTCATCGTTGATGAATGCCACCATGTCGGCGCCGTATCGTTCGACCTGCTGATGCGGCGAGTCAAGGCCAAGTACGTCCTCGGGCTCACCGCGACCCCAGTCCGCCGCGATGGTCAGCACCCCGTCATCTTCATGCAATGCGGCCCGACCCGATACACGGCCGTAAGGCCAGACGGTGCGCCGCATCTCCTCGAGGTGCACCCGATCCACCTTCACGGGCAAATCGCCGGGCCGGACGACGCAGGAATTCAAGACATCTTCACCGGGCTCGTGAACGACGCGCAGCGGACACAGTCGATAGTTGACGCGGTGCTCGAGTGCTACGCGCAGGGTCGCAAGATTTTGATTCTGACCGAGCGCACGGACCACCTGGCCGCCATCGGAGAGGCGCTGAAACCGAAGGTCCCTCGCGTCTTCATTCTTCACGGTCGCATGTCGCGCAAGCAGCGCTTGGCGACCACGACCGAGCTGAACCAGCTGCCGCCGGATGCGCCTCGAATACTGCTGGCCTCTGGCAAGCTCGTTGGGGAAGGCTTTGACCATCCAGCGCTCGATACGCTCGCGCTGGCCATGCCCGTGTCCTGGAAAGGCACGCTCCAGCAGTATGCCGGCCGGCTCCATCGGGAACACAGCGACAAGACGGATGTCCGCATCCTGGATTTCATAGACACGGGCCACGCCGTGCTCAACCGCATGTGGGAGAAGCGCCTGCGCGGTTACCAGGCGATGGGCTATTCCGTCTCGCCCAAGCTGCTATGAGTCGGAGCGGCACCGCCGGTTGCGAAAACGCACTGTAATTACCGGGCGTTCTCGGATATATTGAATTTATCCGAGCACCTGTGAACCGAGCGAGCCACGAGCGCTGCCGCTTCGCCGGAAACGCTGGATCGGCCTGATGGATGTGCGAGACGACCCGCCCCGGCGGAGGCGGTTTCTCATCTTATGAGTCACCTTGTCTCAGCTTATGCATCCCACGCCGACGTAAGTCCTTGATTCACAAGGCAGCGATTTCTCACCATATGAGTCGCTCTACAAGTTGTCGGTTCTCACATGAAATGCTATTTTTCTCAGTAATTGCTACTGAGACGTCAATTCGCCCTGCGCGCGCGCTGACGCATCGCATTCTGAGTGTGCCCGCCGTCTTGAGGCGCCAGCTGAAGGTAGGCTTGTCCATCCGCCTATGATGGAGAGCCATGGCTATTGACCTGAAAACCTTAGGCTCCAAACTCGCCAAACACCGAGGACAGCTCAAAGAGTCCATCATCGAAGTCGCGTCTGCGACTGGCATTGATGCAGCACGCCTAACAGCGATCGAAGCCGGCCAAGTCGAGCCCACGGGCGACGACGTGCTGATCTTGGCCGACCACTACCGCTGCGACTTCAAGTTCTTCATTTCGAACGAACAGGTGGCCCCGTTCGAACAGACCGAGACGCTCTACCGCGCCCATGGCGGCGACTTCACGAAAGAGGACCGTCGGGCCGTGCAAGACTTCCTCTACCTCTGCGAGACGGAAGACTTCTTGATGCGGGAGCTGGGGCGCCCACCCAAGGATTTCGCCTTCTCCCCAATGGGCGACTACTTCAAGGGGCACGGCGAGGCCGCAGCCGACCGGCTGCGCGCCGCTTTGGGACACGATGACCGCGCGCTTCCGCGCGATGTCTATGAGGAGTTTCGCAGCGTCGGCGTCCATGTCTTTCGCCGCAAGCTGGGCAACTCGAACATTTCCGGCCTCTTCATCATGCATCCGGTCGCCGGCAAGTGCGCCCTGGTCAACCACAGCGAAGACATCTACCGCCAGCGTTTCAGCGCCGCTCACGAAATGGCGCACGCCATCTTCGACTCCGCGCAAGGCGCCAGCGTCAGTTTCGATGACCCCAGCGGGTCGGATTACTTGGCTCTGGTTGCCGGTCTCGACGATGTGGCAGTGATGCGTGATGCGCGTGATCAGTGACACCGCATCGCCCTTCCTGCCTCGGCCCGAGCGCCCGACGTGCAGGAAGAACAGCCGCGAATGGTGGCTGGTATTGCCCACGGTCAGATAGGGAGCCCGCCCCAGCGCGCAGGACAGGTAGGCCATGAAATTGCCGGCAACGGCTATGGGATGGGTCTCAGCACCCTCGCTCCCTTCCATGCCGACATCACCGACCAGGCCATACAGGCAGGCCGTATCCGGCACGGGCGGCATGGGCTGCGGTTGAGCAGAGGAGCTGCCGCTGTCGGACCATCGCACGAGCGCGTCGGCGTGCGCGGAGCTCATCCTGCGCCTGGCGTTACCGATCATTTACTTGTCCAGGGCATCGATCTCGACGATGTTGGCGAATTCGCGCAGCACGTCCGGCTGCCGCTGGGTCAGGTAGCGGATCACGGCTTCGTTGGCCAGAAGCTTGCCGAGATAGCCCTTGGCGAGCACCAGGTTCAGGACATCCTCTCCGTAGGACTGCTCGATGGACTTGAACTGGCCTTGCAGGTTGTCCATCTCCTTTTCCATCTTGGCCATCTGCTCGGCGCTGACCCCGGCAATCTTCTTGGGCTTCTTCTCACCGACCAGCATGGCGGCCGGCGTGGCCGCCAGCAGCGCGTTGGCGTAGGTCACGGTCACGTTGTTGGTGGCCACCATGAGCTCGACGCATTCGATCTGCCGGGTGGGCTTCATCTTGCGGATGATGCCGCCGATATTGGGAGAGAAGCGCTGGTCCTTGAGCAGCCCGGCCGCCTCGGCGCAGATCCCGTCCAGCAGGTTGAGCTTCTTGAAGATGTGGCTGATGTCCACCGTCAGGTCCTTGGCGAGACGCTCGGGCGTCACGCCGCGGTCGACCGCGCGCCGCAGCATCAGATGTTCCTGGATCGTCGACAGACGGTTGATGCGGTTGTTGTAGGTGTAGGTCTCATCGTCGGTGGCCACCAGGCACGGTGCATCCTCAAACTCGAGCTCCTGCATGGCGTAAAGCCGGATGTGCCCGTCGAGCAGAAGGTGCGCGCCGGTATCGCGATCCGCGGGGCCGACCGTCAACGGCTCGATGAGGCCGACGCCCTCGATGGAGGACTTGATCTGCCGGAACTTCTTCGTGCCTTGCAAACCCTCGGAAATTCGGCGTGACGGCAGCAGCTTGTCGAGCCGCACCGTGATCGGTTGGCCTCTGCTGCCCATAGAGAGATCTCGACAGACTTCGAACCCCAGGGATCAACCAGGCCCGACACGCAAGGCAGGACGCTCACGCTGGCAAGCCGTTGGACCCCTCCAGAACCTCGAAGCTACGCGTAGAAGACCTTACGCGCCGGGCAATCCCTTGACCATCAAGTCCTCTATTTGCACGCGTCACTATTTGCGCGGGCGGTGCAGCGGCTTGAGCGTGAGCTCCACGCGCCAGGCCATTGGCCGCCCATCCGGCCCGGGAGAGCGGATCTCCATCCAGCACAGCCCGCTCTCAACGTTGACCCCGCAAGATGACGCGTCACTTGTTGCACGCACCCCGGGCGTTCGGCCCGCAAGGGCGGGGTTCTTGTGGCGCCGGCGGTAGATCCGCCAGTAGTCTGGGTTCCTGGCGTGCCAGGCCTGCTGCGCCGCCTGCTGGTTGGCCCGGTAGTCCGGGTCCTCTTGCATCTTGTGCCGGTTCCACAGGCGTCGTCGCTCGCGCTGGCATTCCAAATCAGGGCAATAGGTCTGGGCAGGGGTCTGCGGCCTGACCGTGAAGAGGCGGCTGCAAGCCGCGCAAGCCATCTGGGCCATGAGCGCCTCCCATAGAGCCTTCATGCCTCATGGGTTCGGAGGTTTTGCGCGGATTTTGAGCACTTTGTCGGAGGGTCTGACCTATGAACTGCGTCTCCTCTATCGTCGGACAGGCCCGATGGAATCGGTTTGACAAGCCGTTGGCCTGCCGCAAGAATCAGACATCAATGTCGTATGTTTGCAAGGCACCATGGCCGGAATGACGATTCAGGAGCGGATCGAGTCGAGCCTCGCCCGTTCGGAGGCGATGGTTTTCCTGCGCAGTGAGTTCGACCGGTTCGGGGGCTACGACCAGGTCGGGAGGGCGCTGCGCGCCATCGTGGCCAAGGGCCTGCTGGTCAGGGCGGGCTATGGGATCTACGCGAAAGCCCGCAAGTCGAGTCTGACCGGCAACCCCGTCCCCGTTGTGCCACTTGTGGAAGTCGGCTTGGCTGCGCTGTCAAAGCTCGGCGTTGACGCCGGGGTTGGGCCAGCCGCCAAGGCATACAGGGACGGGCGCTCAACCCAGATGCCGATGCGCGACGTAGTCAGCGTCGGCGGATCGCGCGTTACCCGAAGAATCGGGTTCGGCGGCAAGGTCGTCCGCTACGAGCGTTGAAGGGGCGATCGCCCAATCGACCGGGCTCGACCCGCGAGCTTCCCAATAAACAGTTCGACGGGCTGATCTACAGCCCGACGTGGCGGTGCGCGACCGCGAGACCCGTGCTGCATTCAGACGACATAGCAAACGTTCTGAGAATGCCGGGGGCCGGAGTCTCATAATGCGTGCGCAACTGCTTGATTTATATGGGGCTCAATAGCATTTCATGTGAGAACCGACAAGAGTGGTGTAGAGCGCCCCATGAGATGAGAATCTGAGACCCATAAGTTGAGAAGCTTATGGGTCTTTGTCTATTGGTAGGCACTGCTGAACTGGCTGCGCCGAACGACAAATACAAGAGCCGGCCAGGCAGCGGCGCGCCGTTGCCCTGCTCTATGAGCGGCCAACCTTGAAGCCGTCGATGCGTTGCTTCGGGATT
>NZ_JAFAND010000073.1 GCF_019232825.1 Paludibacterium sp.
TCGCTGGCGTGGCGCTGGCGGAAGACCTTCCCGTATTCGACGGTGGCGACGTGGTGGTGACCGCCAGCGGCGTGCCGCAGGCGCGTGGCGTGGCGCCGGTGAGCGTCAGCGTGATCACCGCGCAGGATATTGCGCAGAGTAGTGCAACCTCCGTTGTTGACGTCTTGGCCACTGTTGGCGGCGTGCATTTGATCAATCAAGGCGGCGCTGAGCCTGCCGTTGATTTGCGTGGCTTTGGCATGACGGGTGTGAGTAACACGCTTGTCTTGGTTGATGGAATACGGCAGAACACTAATGATCAGTCTACCCCCATTATTTCTAATATCCCGCTTGCGCAAATTGAGCGGATTGAAATCGTACGCGGTAGTGGCGTGGTGCAATATGGGGAAGGTGCAACAGGAGGTGTGATCAACATCATCACTAAGTCCTCGATGCCCAGCAAGTCGTCCGCATCGCTCACGCAGACGGTGGGTAATGAGCGGTTGCGACAGACGGATGGCAACTTTGTCCTAGCCGGTGATGAGATGAGCTTGGATGCTTTTGGCCATGCAAAAAGTGATGACGGATTCATGCGCAACTCTGGTCTACGGAGTCAGAGTGGCGGCGTTGGGTTAAACCTGAAGCTTGATCAATCGTTAGTGCGTGTATACGCACGCTCCAGTAACGAGAGTTATGGCTTACCCGGCATGCTTGAAATCGATCCTGTAGCAGGGATTAATGAATTTCAAGCGCATCCTGACTACGGTCAAACTTACTATGCGTCGCCATACCAAACTGGCACGCAAAGACTAGATGAAGTGGGTGCCCGGTTGTCTCAGTCGCTAGGGGCTGGCAAGTTATATATTGATCTGTCGACGCGGACTAAATATACGTTGACCAGCGATGCTTCCTATGGCTCGGTAGATAACCGAAAAGTCAATGAAGATTCCGGCCAGATTCGTTACGCGCTACCCTTTGGAAATGGGCATCAAATCGTCACCGGCGTGGATTGGCGAAATGCGCAATCGAGTGATGACAACAATTACTATGGCCCCTCGATCAGCACTTTTGCTAACGGTGAGCAACGTCGGTTCGGCGTATTTTCCGAAGCTCAGTTCAATGTATGGCAAGGCGGGCAGCTGAATATCGGCGGCCGCACACAGCGGATCGATGATGATTTGCAATGCCTGTCCTCAGCCAATTGCTATAGTTTTGGGTTACATAGGGAGTTGCATGCTTGGCAACTTGGCATGCGCCAGGCGTTAATCTCGTCTTGGAGCGGCTATGCGAAATTAAGCCAAAGCTTTCGTACGCCAAATAGTGACGACCTGATCAGAACAAACGGCGGCTTACAACCTCAACTATCGCATGAGCAGGAGCTGGGGATTGAGTGGCAACGAGAGAGCGCCAATTTCCGTGCTGCAGTGTTCCGCTCAGATGTAGTCAATGAAATCCATTTCATGCCGTATCTTGGCCCTGTTGGTACGAATATCAACTTGGATAGAACCCAACATCAAGGCATGGAGCTGGAGGGAGCGTTGAATGTACAACGCAATCTACGCGTACATGCAAATCTCACTTGGCAGCGGGCGACATTCCAAGACGGAAATTACGGTGGCAAGTCTGTTTCCGGAAACGAGATTCCTCAGGTACCTTCGCTTCTTGCCAACGTTGGTTTGTATTGGAGTATCCAGGAGAACACTAAAGCTAGCATCGACGTGAACTATGTCGGCCAGCAAAGGTTGGATAATGACCAGGCAAATCAGTTTTGGACCGAGATGGCGGGATATACCCTTGTCAATACCAAATTGACCCGCGAGCTCTCGAAACAAGTGTCTATGTCCCTGGCAGTTAACAATTTGTTCGATCGTCGCTATATCGCCTATGGCGTCATCGATTCGAGTGGCCAGCCGCTTTATACCGCGTATCCTGGAGATCCACGAACCTATCAAGCATCTGTCACTATGACGTTCTAACCCCCGATAACCCGACCGCGTCACTGCGGGCGGGTTATAACATCGATATGCACCTATTCCGTTTGCTGGGCGTGTTGAGCGCCCTTTGCCTGGCTATCGCGCCGGCGCGTGCCGATGTCACCGTGCGTGACGGCACCGGCGCGGCGGTGACGCTCGCACGGCCGGCCGCGCGCATCATCACGCTCGCGCCATCCACCACCGAGCTGGTTTATGCCGCCGGCGCCGGCGACCATATGGTCGGCACGGTGGCGTACAGCGACTATCCCGTGGCGGCCACACGCTTGCCGCATGTCGGCGATCTGATGGGGGTGAGCCTGGAGGCGGTGCTGCGTCTACGCCCCGATTTGGTCGTGGCCTGGAAAGACGGTAGCGCGCCGCAGTTGTTGCAACGCTTGCGTTCGGCCGGCGTGGCGGTCTTTGTCAGCCACCCGCTGCGGCTTGACGATATCGCGGGCGAGATATTGGCGCTGGGCAAGCTCAGCGCGACCGAGCCCGCGGCCAGCCGCGCGGCGGCCGCGTACCAAGCGCAGATTGCCGCATTGCGAGCGCACTATCATGGGCGGCCGGTCGTCTCGGTGTTTTATCAGATGAGCCCGGCGCCGTTGTTTACCGTCAGCGATGCGAGTTATCTCGGGGCCGTGCTGCAACTGTGCGGCGGCCGTAATCTGTTCGGCGCCCTGAGCGCGCCCGCGCCGCAAGTCAGTCGCGAGGCGGTCATTGCCGGCCGGCCTCAGGTGATGCTGGCGGCTTCGACGCGAGAGTTGGCGGTCTGGGATAGCTGGAAGAGTATTCCGGCGGTGGCGCAGGGCACACGCTACGCGGTGGATGTCGATTTGGCCAGCCGGCCAGGTCCACGGCTGGCGCTCGGCGCACAGGCCATTTGCGCCACGCTGGACCGTGCGCGGCAGGCGCTCGGTTTGACGCCTCGCTAACCGTTGGCTATGCTCGCCGCCATGGACAAAGAACTTGAATCGTTGGAAACCCGGGTGGCGGGGCTGATCACGCGTATCGGCGAGATGGGGTCGCAGAACGCCCGTCTGGCGGAAGCGCTGGCACAGGCCTTAAGGGAAAATGCCGATATGCATTTCCGCCTGGAAGAGACGCGTCAGCGTGTGGCAACGCTGATCGAACGGTTGCCAGGCGCCGAGGAGGACGCATGAGCGAGATCGTGCAAGTGGATGTGTCGTTGTTGGGGCGGCATTTTACCATCGGTACCGCGAGCGACGAGCGCGACACGCTGCTCGAAGCGGTACGTCTGCTGGAAGAGAAAATCGAGGCCATTCGCGGCCAGGGTAAGATCGTCGATGCCGATAAGATCGCGATCATGGCCGCGTTGAATATCGCTCACGACTTGCTAAAAACAAAAGTGGGGGAAGGCTTGGAGATGGCCGCCTTTCAACGTAGAATACGCAGTATGAGCGAGGCCGCTGATGCTGCCTTGCAAGAAAGCCAGCAGTCGCTGTTCGAGTGACCGCGCTTTCGACGAGTTTCCCGGTTACCCCCTGCGGTGTTCGTGACGGCTCAAAAATTCCTTTGAACCAATGCGTTCGCTTAGGTTGCTGGCAATGAGTAGCACTGGCGCGCCGCGTCCTTCGGGACGCGCCCAAATGTGCGAGGCAGGCGACCCCCTGGAAACAGGGTTCAAGCGAATTTAGCCAGAACGACACTCGCGGGGGCCTCTCTTTCGATCGTCCCCCTAGCGGATGATGGCCTCCATCATGACCCCCCCAACTGCGCTGCCGTTGTTCGATGACAAACTGGCGCTGCGTCGCGCGGTGCGCCGCGCGCGCGTGGCGCTGCCCGCGCTGGCCCGGCGCCGCGCCGAGGAAAAAATTGCCCGGTTCGCCGCGCGTTTCGTGCGGCGCGGCAAGCGGATCGGCGGCTACCTGGCTGCTGGGTCGGAGCTGGATATCGAGCGTCTGTTGAGCCGGGCGCTGCATCGCGGGGCCGAAGTCTACTTGCCGGTCATTCCCGAGCGCGGGCGGCGCCTGTGGTTCTCGCGTCTCGGTGCGGAAGACCGCTGGTACCGGCATCCCCGTTATGCCATCACCGAATATGCTGGACCGGTGTTACGCGCGGAGCGGCTGGACGTTCTGTTCGTGCCGCTCATGGCGGTGGATGATGACGGTTTTCGCCTTGGACAAGGGGGCGGTTTCTACGATACGACGCTGCATGCCGCCGGACGGCGGCGGCCCTTGTTGATCGGTGTCGCGTTCGACTGCCAGCGCGTGGCGCGCGTGCCGCGCGAGGCCTGGGATATACGGCTCGACTGGCTGGTGACCGAGTCGGGTGTTTTCCGATTTTCTTCCTGTACGCTGTCAGACGATTGCGCCAGAACTGTCATCTCCCGCACAATGCCGTCAGAATGATTTTCTGACCAGCCCGGGACGCCTTCTCATGCTTTATCCTGCCATCGCGCCGTACGCCAGCGGCATGCTGCGCCTTGACGAGCTGCATCAGATGTACTGGGAAACCTGCGGCCGGCCGGATGGCTTTCCCGTGCTGTACCTGCACGGCGGACCGGGCGACGGATGCGCGCCGATGTGCCGGCAGTTGTTCGATCCCGGCTTTTACCGCGCCGTGCTGTTCGATCAGCGAGGCAGTGGCCGTTCGGTGCCGCGTGGCGAGCTTTCCGCCAACCGGACCGATCTTCTGGTTCAGGATATCGAGCGTTTGCGCGAGATGCTGGGCATTGAGCGCTGGCTGGTGTTTGGCGGCTCCTGGGGCAGCACATTGGCGTTGGCCTATGCCCAAGCGCATCCCGAACGCGTTTGCGGCATGATCCTTCGCGGCATTTTCCTGGGCCGCCCTGGCGATATCGATTGGTTCCTGCACGGCATGGCTCGTTTCTTTCCCGATGCCTGGACGCGTTTTATCGCCCCGATCCCGGCCGACGAGCGGGGGGATTTGCTCTCGGCGTATTACCGGCGGCTGATTTCAAACGATCCAGCGGATTATCTGCCGGCTTGCCAAGCCTGGGGGGCTTGGGAGGCGAACTGCGTATCGCTTCTGCCGCGTGCCGATGCCGTTGAACGGGCTGCCAGTGCTTATCTGGCGCTACCGCTGGCTCGCATCGAGGCGCATTATTTCGTCAACCGGCTGTTTTTGCAGCCCGACCAGCTGTTGCAGGGCCTCGGCCGCATTGCCCATTTACCGGCATGTATCGTGCAAGGGCGCTACGATGTCATCTGCCCGCCGGAGGGCGCGTTCGCGCTGGCTGCGGGCTGGCCCAAAGCGGAGTTGTGCCTGGTGGAGGCCGCGGGGCATTCGATGTGGGAGCCCGCGGTGTTGGCTGCGTTGATGGATCGGCTGGAGCGCTTTAAGTTGTTTCTGACGCGTGTATCTGCATAAATCTGATCGAGTTTTTCGTCGTTGGATGACCATAACGTGACAAATCCTCGCCGCACGCTTCTGTGCTTCGGGCTTGCCCGGCTATAATCGTCGAATTGACTTTCAGGCAAAGAGTATTTCCGAGATCACCATGCAAGAACACTATACGCCACACGAGGTTGAAACCTCGGCACAACACGATTGGGCCAAAAACAAAGTCTTCCAAGCGATCGAGGACAGCACGCGCGAAAAATACTACTGCCTATCGATGTTCCCGTATCCGTCGGGCAAGCTGCACATGGGGCATGTGCGTAATTACACCATCGGCGACGTACTGTCGCGTTTTAAGCGCCTCAATGGTTTCAACGTGCTGCAGCCGATGGGTTGGGACGCCTTCGGCCTGCCGGCGGAAAACGCCGCGATGAAGAACAACGTGGCGCCGGCCGGTTGGACCTATTCCAACATCGATTACATGAAGCGCCAGCTCAAGAGCCTTGGACTTGCCATCGATTGGGACCGCGAGCTCGCGACCTGCAAGCCGGATTATTACCGCTGGGAGCAATGGCTGTTTACCCGCCTGTTCCAGAAAGGCGTGATCTACAAGAAGGCCGGCGTGGTCAATTGGGACCCGGTTGACCAGACCGTGCTGGCCAACGAGCAAGTGATCGACGGCCGCGGCTGGCGTTCCGGCGCGTTGGTGGAAAAGCGTGAAATCCCGATGTATTACTTCAAGATCACTCAGTATGCGGAAGAGCTGCTGAACGATCTGGACAAACTGACTGGTTGGCCTGAGCAGGTCAAAACCATGCAGCGTAATTGGATCGGCAAGAGCCGCGGCATGGAGGTCGCATTCCCCTATGGCGACGGCTCGGGCGAGTTGCTCAAGGTTTATACCACGCGGCCGGACACCCTGATGGGGGTCACCTATGTTGCCGTGGCTGCTGAGCATCCGCTGGCGACCCGCGCCGCGGCGGGCAATCCCGCGTTGGCCGAATTCGTTGCCGAGTGTAAGAAAGGCGGCGTGTCCGAAGCGGATCTGGCGACCCAGGTGAAGAAGGGCATGCCGACCGGTCTGACCGTCAAGCATCCGTTCACCGGCGCTGACGTGCCGGTCTGGGTCGGCAATTACGTGCTGTGGGGTTACGGCGAGGGCGCGGTCATGGCGGTGCCGGCGCATGACGAGCGCGATTTCGAGTTCGCCCACAAGTATGGCCTGCCGATCAAGACAGTGATTCGTCCCGCTGCCGGCGAGGCGCTGACCGAGCCGCTGGCGGCCGCTTATACCGAAACCGGCATCCTATGCCATTCCGGCGAGTTTGACGGATTGGATTACCAAGGCGCGTTCGAGCGCATGGCCGAAGTGCTGCAAGCCCAGGGGTTGGGGGCGCCGCGCACCCAGTATCGTTTGCGCGACTGGGGTATCAGCCGCCAGCGTTACTGGGGCTGTCCGATTCCGATCATCCACTGTCCGCATTGCGGCGACGTCCCGGTGCCGGAGGACCAGCTGCCGGTTGTGCTGCCGGAAAACGTGGTGCCGGACGGCGCCGGTTCGCCGCTGGCCAAGATGCCCGAGTTCTATCAAACCCGCTGCCCGAGCTGCGGCGGCGACGCGCGCCGCGAGACCGACACCATGGATACCTTTGTCGAGTCCAGCTGGTATTACGCGCGCTATGCCTCGCCCAACTGCGATACCGGCATGGTGGACAAGAAGGCCGCGGACTACTGGCTGTCGGTCGATCAGTATATCGGCGGCATCGAACACGCCATTCTGCATTTGCTGTATGCCCGCTTTTTCCACAAGCTGATGCGTGACGAGGGGTTGGTGTCGACTGACGAGCCATTCTCCAGTCTGTTGACCCAGGGTATGGTGGTGTGCGAAACCTTCTATCGCGATGTCGAGGGTGGGCACAAGGATTGGATCGCACCGGTGGATGTGATCATCGAACGCGATGCGAAAGGCCGGATCGTCAAGGCCACGCATCGCGCCGACGGCCTACCGGTTCAGATCGGCGGCATCGAAAAGATGTCCAAATCGAAGAATAACGGCGTGGACCCGCAGGATCTGATCGAGAAATACGGCGCGGATACGGCGCGTTTGTTCATGATGTTCGCGGCCCCGCCGGATCAGTCGCTGGAATGGTCCGATGCCGGCGTTGAAGGCGCGAACCGTTTCCTGCGCCGCTTGTGGAAAACCGCCTATGAGCATGTCAGCCAGGGGGTGACGGCTCGTTATCAGGGCGGCGCACTGTCTGATGCCCTCAAGTCGCTGCGCTTCAAGCTTCATGCCACGGTGCAGAAGGTGACCGATGACTATGGCCGCCGCCAGCAGTTCAACACGGCAATTGCCGCGGTAATGGAACTCCTTAACGCGTACGACAAGACCGACACCACGGGCGATGCCGGCCGTGCCGTGGCGCAGGAGGTGATGGAGTCCGCCGTGATTTTGCTCTCGCCGATCGTGCCGCATATCACCGAAGCGCTGTGGTCCGAGCTGGTGCCGGGCTCGCGCCTGCTCGATCAGGCGTGGGTCAAGGTGGACGAAGCCGCGTTGGTGAAGAGCGAGGTCGAACTGATGGTGCAGGTCAACGGTAAATTGCGCGGCAGCGTGGTGGTGGCCGCCGATGCCGCCAAGGACGCCATTGAGCAGGCCGCGCTGGCGAACGCCAACGTACAGAAATTCATGGAAGGCAAGCCGCCCAAGAAGGTCATCGTAGTGCCTGGGCGCCTGGTGAATATCGTCGTGTAACTCTCCGTCGGGCAGGTTTCACCTGCCCGGCCAAGCCAAAGGTTCGACCGCATGACCCGACTATTGACGACCCTGTCCGCTCTTTTGCTCGCCATGACGCTGGCTGCCTGCGGGTTTCACTTGCGTGGCCTGGATTCGACGCCACGCGCGTTCCCGTTTAGCCGGCTGTATATCGATTCGACGCAGCCAGCGGCGCAACAGGTGGCTGCAGCGCTGAAGGCATACCCGCAGTTGACCATACTGGATTCGGCCAACGGTGCGGACGCCGTGCTGCGTATCACCGGGGAGGGCCGGAACAAGGAAGTCTCCGACATCGATCGCAGCGGTCAGGCCAACGAGTACCGGCTCAATTACAGCCTGACCGCCCAACTGTGGGTCAATGGCGCCCAGGCCGGCCGGGATATTGTGTTGCGTCAGTCCCGTACCATGACCTATAGCGATTCGGTGGTGCTGGGTAAGGACCAGGAAGAGACGCTGTTGTGGAACGACATGACGCGCACGGCCGCGCAGCTCTTGGTTTTCCGCCTGTCCAGTCAACGAATGATTCAGGATGCCGCGTCGGCGGCTGCGGGCGTCGTGCCCGATTCAAAGGCCAACGATGCCGGCCATCAGCCCTGATGCCTTGGCCGGCGCGCTCGCGCGCGGCCCTTTGGCGCCACTGTATCTGATCCATGGGGAAGAGGCGCTGGTGGCCTTGGAGGCGGCGGATTTGATTCGCGCCGCCGCACGGCAGCAGGCGTATCTTGAGCGTGAAGTACTCACCGTCGAGGCCGGTTTCGATTGGTCGTCGCTGATCGACGCCATGAGCAGCGTGTCGCTGTTTGCTTCGCGCAAGGTGTTGGAAATCCGTATTCCCAGCGGTCGGCCTGGCGTCGAGGGGGCGGAAGCGCTCACCCGCTTGGCCGAACATCCGCCGGAGGATACCGTGACGCTGGTGCTGTTGCCCAAGATGGAGCGTCAGCAGCAAGGGAAATGGTTCCAAGCGCTGGAGAAGGCGGCGATGGTTCTGCATGCGGCGCCTATCGACAGGCAGGCGCTGCCGGGCTGGATCAACCGTCGATTGCAGGCGCAAGGTCTATCGATGTCCGCCGAGGCGCTGACGTTTTTTGTCGACCGGGTGGAAGGCAATTTGTTGGCCGCGCGTCAGGAGGTCGACAAGCTGGGATTGCTCTACCCCCAAGGCGAGCTGACGCTGGAGATGCTGCGCGATTTGGTCGCCAATGTGGCGCGATTCGATGTGTTCCATCTATCGGAGTCTTGGTTGGAGGGCGATGCGGCGCGTGCGCTGCGCATGTTGGAGGGGCTGGAGGCGGAAGGCGAAGCGCCGGTATTGGTGTTGTGGTCGTTCAGCGAAGATGTGCGCATGCTGTTGCGATTGCGCCAGGGGCTCAAAGAAGGGCGTCAAGTGCGCGACCTATCGCGTGAATTGCGTTTGTGGGGCAATAAGCAAAGGCTGGCCGAACCGGCTTTGCGGCGCATCGGCGCGCGTCGGCTGATGCAGGCCCTGGAGACCTGCGCGCGGGTGGATCGTCAGATCAAAGGCGTGGAACAGGGAGAGCCTTGGCGGACGCTGAAGGTGTTGGCCCATCAGCTCTCGTGCTGAGCACTGGCGAGGATGATTCCCACCCACCGGTAGGGAAAGGTATAGCAAAAACCCGAGAGCATCGGGTTTTTTTTATTTTTATTATCATATATGACGTTGTATTAAATCGGCTTGCGGGAAATTCAGAGTCTCCCTAGACTGTGTAGCGTTTAATTTAAAAACATATAAGTGATGTTTATATATCGTTTGCAAAGAACCTACACCGATCAGGAGACTGACCATGACGTCATTCGTTAGTGGCGAAAACCGAGTGCGTAGCAAAGTGGTGCTCATGGAAAGCATCCACCAGGTATTGGACATATTGTTGGACGCGGAAGAGCCGCGCGTGGTGCACTGGGATGGGCGTATTTTGCGCATGCACAAACTCACCTCGCGCAAGGCGCGGCAGATATTTCACTCCCCACAGTCGTTTCCCGGCTTGTTAGGCGTCTACGATCACAATGCGCATTACCGCGATTTGGCTGATCCGTTGGGTGAGATGTTGGGTATTCACCTTTGACCGGCTCACCAACGTTCCGCTCTGGCGGGCGCATCGCCGCTGAAAATGACCACGTGGCGCGCCGAATCCGATGCCGCAGCGTTGCTCGACGCGGCTCTGTAGCGACGCAGTACGTTGGCCACGTAGCCGGCCGTTTCGGGGTAGGGCGGTATGCGGTTGCCGAAGCGGGCCACGGCGCCTTCGCCGGCGTTATAAGCGGCCAGCGTGAGTGGAAGGTCGCCGCCGAACCGACGATAGAGCCACGCCAGGTAGCGGGTGCCGGCGTTGAGGTTGTCCACGGGATCTTCCAGCCGGCCGGCACCAAAGCGACGGCCCGTCTGCGGCATGAGCTGCATGAGTCCGATCGCGCCCTTGGCGGAGCGTGCCTCTGCATCGTACCCGGACTCCACTTGGATCAATGCGTGCAACAGCCCTGGATCGATGCCGAATCGTGCGGCGGTTTGATCGATGAGTTCCTGCAACGGCTTTGCCGCCGGCGAGAAGCGCGCTAAAGGCGCCAGTGGCTGGTCCAGCGGATCCTGGGCCAGGTTGGACAAATGCAGCACACCACGCGCGTCAGTGAAGCCGAGCAGGGCATCGCACGACCCGTTCGGCGCGGCGATCGCAATAAGCGCGGCGGCAAGAAGCGGCGGCATGCGCATGAGCGTTGTTCCGATGGGGAAAACGGCATGCTAATCATCCGCCGCGAGAGAGGCCAGCACAGCCGGTCATCCGGCCAGGCGTGTCATTCGCGGTGGTAGGGGTGGTTGTTCAGAATGCTGACAGCGCGGTAGAGCTGCTCGACCAGCAGTACGCGAACCATGCCGTGCGGCATCGTCAATGCAGACAGTTGCAGCAGAATATCGGCTTGCGCCTTCAATGCGGGCGAAAGACCGTCCGCACCGCCGATGATGAAACACAGGTCACTGCCATCCTGTTGCCAATGCTGCATTTGCTGGGCGAGTTGCTGCGTGGTCCAGTTCTTGCCTCGCTCGTCCAGCACGACCAGAACTGCACGAGGAGGAATCGCCGCCAACAGTCTGGCATGCTCGGCGGCGATGCCTTTATCCGCGGTGACGCCGCCGCCCCGCTTTTCCGGTTTGATTTCCTTCAGTTCCAGGCCGATGTCTCGCCCGAAACGCTTAGCGTAATCGGAAAAGGCTTCATCCACCCAACGGGGCATCTTCGTGCCCACGGCCAGAATCGTTATTCGCATGGTGCGGATGTCTGTACTAGCAAGGCTGCATTCAACGGCTTAAAGCACTTTCCAGGGCTTGGCGCCGACAGGGACGAACGAAGGTTTCTCGCCGCCCCACAATGCTTCGATATCGTAATAATCGCGTACGGCAGGCAGCATGACGTGGACAACGACATCGCCGGCATCGACCAGCACCCATTCGCCGAACTCTTCGCCTTCGGTGCCGATGATGTCGACGCCTGCTTCTTTGAGTTTGACGCTGACGCTGTTGGCCAGTGCTTTGACTTGTCGGTTGGAGTCGCCCGTGCAGACGATGAGATGCTGAAACAACGACGTTAGATCACGCGTGTCCAGCTCGATGATGTCTTTGCCCTTGACGTCTTCCAGGGCATCCACCGCAACTTTAACGATTTCCGAGATTTCCATGAGTCCCTTCCAGAAAGGCCCGATGCATCGTCTTAGGATGCATCTATCATTATTGAGTCATTCCGCGCCCTGGCCGGACATTGGCCGGTAGAGCCCGTGAGTTTGAATATAGGAGGCGACCGCCGGAGGCACCAGATGGGAAATGGACTGGTGCTTGCCGACAGCGTCGCGCACGGCGCTGGCTGATATATCCATGGGCGGCAACGTAAGGCGCAGGATTGTACCAGAGGCGGCGTCGTTTTGGGCGTGCGGCCTCAGCCGCGCAGACCATGCTTCCTTCACGGGGGACGGTAGTTCGAGCGCGTCGATGCCGGGGCGCATGGCCACCGCCAGGTGCGCCAGCGAAAAAAGCGATTGCCAGTGCCGCCAGGTATCCAGCTGCCGCAGCGAATCGCCCCCGATCAAGAACCATAGCGGGATGTCCGGGCCGATTTCCGCTCGGATCTCGGCCAATGTGTCCGCGGTGAAGGAGGCGCCGGCGCGCCGCAGTTCCCGATCGTCCACCCGCATGCCAGGCATAGCCGCGATGCCGAGCGCGACCATTTTCAAGCGGTCTTGAGCGCTCGCGGCCACTCCTCCCCGGTGATAAGGCGCGCCTGCCGGCACCAGCCTCAGCTCGGTCAGACCGGCCTCGGACTGGAATGCCTGAGCCATGCGCAGGTGAGCCGCGTGAAAGGGATCGAACGTGCCGCCAAATATCCCGACAACACGCTTGGGCATGATCAGGATTCCGCCCCGGGCCTACCGTCGACGACCAGCTTAAGGGCGCCGGTTTCGGGATGGATGACCAAACCATGGACCGGAATGTCGCGCGGTACCAGCGGATGCTGGCGGATGACGCCGACCGTGTGGCGGACGCTGTCCTCGACATTGGTGAAGCCGCGCAGCCAATTATCCAGGTCGATGCCCGCCGCGCGCAGCGTTTCGATGGTTTGCGGACTGACGCCGCGCGCCATTGCCGATTCGAGCACGTTGGCCGGATTGATCGCGTTCATGCCGCAATCCATGTGCGCCACCACGCAGACTTCATCGACGCGCAACTGGTAGATCCCGACAATGATGCTGCGCATCACGGAACCCCAAGGGTGCGTCACCAACGCACCGGCGTTTTTGATCAGTTTGGCGTCGCCGTTTCTCAAGCCCATGGCCTTGGGCAACAGCTCAACCAGCCTTGCGTCCATACAGGCGAGCACCAACAGATTCTTGTCGGGAAACTTATCCGTTTTGAACTGTTCGTATTCGCGATTGTCAACAAAGATTCGATTATGTTCGAGCATGGCGCCCAGCACGCTCATGGGTATGTCTCCTTAACAGGCTGCCTAGAGTGACCTGTCCTTTTGGATAGGCATCGGCGAGGCGGATTTCGATTGCGCTGATAGTAACGCGAGAAACGGCACAAGGCTACGCCTCTATTTTCAAATCAGCGGATGAGAGGGCGGGCCATATCATTTGGCCAGTGGCGAGCGAAGGGTATGAACTCATTCACTAGGATGTTGTCATTGTATGGAGCCGGTCAATGATCGCACAAGCGTTTTTACCGGTGTGTTCACCAAGACCGCTAAACCAACAAGATCCCCTCATCACACGCACCTGGCGCGAAGGAAATATGTCATGGACTTGTCTGAACTAAAGAAAAATGCCGCCAAGGCGACTTCCCTACTGAAAAGCCTAGCCAACGAAGACCGTTTGCTGCTGCTGTGTCAGCTGGTGTCGGGGGAAAAGGCGGTCTCGGAATTGGAGAGGTTGACCGGTATTCGCCAGCCGACACTGTCGCAGCAGTTAGGCGTGTTGCGAAACGAAGGCCTGGTAACGACCCGGCGCGATGGCAAATGGATTTTTTACAGCGTGGCCAGCCGTGAAGCGATGTCGCTGCTGTCGACCTTGCAGTCCCTCTATAGCGCTGAGAACCTCCGACGTCATGATGCGCCGGAGCGCAAGGAGTTGGTGCGGACCCTGTAAGCATCGAAGGCGCCAGAGCGATTTTCTCCATCGATTTGCGTGCAATGCGCTGGGTATGCGGAATATCATATCTGGATGAAAAAGACGCTCCTGCTCACGACGCTTTCCTTGTGCCTGCTGTTGGACGCAGGCGTCGTTCTTGCTGATCTGCCAGACTTGGGCGATGTTTCCCAGGCCTCCATGTCTCTCGCGGATGAGGCACGCATCGGACGCAATGCCATGCGCGAACTGCGGCAGCAAGACGCGATCAGTGACGATCCCGAACTCGACACCTATATCAATACTATCGGCGCTCGTCTGGCAGCGGGCGCGGTGGGTTCTGGCCTCCGCTTCACGTTTTTCGTCGTCGATGACGGCGCCATCAACGCCTTTGCCATGCCGGGTGGCTATGTGGGTGTCAACAAGGGGCTGATCTTGGCTACCCAGAGCGAAGGCGAACTCGCTTCGGTGCTCGGCCATGAGATGGCGCACGTCACACAGCACCATATAGCACGCATGCAGGCCAACGCGCTGCCTAATCAGCTCACGTTATTGGCAACCTTGGTGGCTGCCGCGCTAGCAACGCGCAGTCACAATTCGGACGCTGTTTTCGGTACGCTCAACGCGGGCGTCGGTCTGACGGTGGCCAACCAATTGTCGTTCTCACGCGATTACGAGCGCGAGGCCGACCGTGTCGGCATGCAATACCTCACCGCCGCCGGTTTCGACGCGCGGGACATGCCAAGTTTCTTCCAGCGTCTGCAACAAGGCGAACATCTCAATGGTGGCGAGGCCTTCGCGTTTTTGCGTACGCACCCGGTGACCGTGGAGCGGATCAGCGAGGCGCAAAACCGGGCATTGAACTCCCCGGTGCGCATGCGCGCCAGCAGCACCGATTATTTGCTGGTGCGGGAAAAGATCCGCAATCAGTTGTTGACGCCGGCGGATGCCGTCAAGTTCTATCAAACGGCGTTGGCCAATCGCCAATTTCTCAGCGAAGGGGCTCAGTGGTACGGCTTGGCGCTGGCACATCAGCGCCAGCACGATCTGGCCGGGGCGGGGAAAGCCTTGGCACGGGCGCGTCAATTGCTTCCGCCCAGTGCGATGCTGTACGGCCTTGAGGCCTCGATCACGCGGGACGGGAAAAACAATGAAGCCGCACTGGCCGTCTACCAGGCAGGTCTCTCCCGCTTTAACGGCAACCGCCCGTTGGCGGATGCGGAGATTGATCTCCTGATCCAGATGGGAATGCGCGCGCAGGCTTTGCAAGCCATTCGCGAGCTGCTGCAGCGCGTACCGGGCGACCCGGTCTTGTACCGATTGCAATCGCGCCTGTTCGCCGATCGCGACATGCTGCGCTATCACGCGGCCCTGGGCAACGCGCTGTATTTCGAGCAGCAGTATGAGGCGGCGCTGGAGCAATATCATTTGGCTGAGCAAGCCCCGGGCGACGATTTCTTCTTGCGCTCCGAGATCGAGGCCCGCACGCGCGAGCTGGAAAAAATCGTCGCCGAGAACAAGCGGGATTCCACTGAGACGGGCGTCATGCAATAGCAAAAATGCAACATGCTGCGCCGCGGCAATTGTCAAAATGCTATTGGGTTGGAGCCAAAACACTAGAAGGCTATTCCAAAACGAACATCGTTCGTTTTAAACTGCTCTGTACTCGCCTAATTTTTTCTAAAACGAAAAATATAACCAAAAACGAAAAAAATAGACTGCAAACAACCGGTAATGTTCGCTATTGAACATTCCGCGGTGGGAAGAACCAGGTCGGCGCCTCTGGCCGGCCGCACAAATGATGAGGATGTATGAAAATGGCTGAGAGCATGCCGCAAGACATTGATCCTTTGGAAACCCAAGAGTGGCTGCAGGCGCTGGAGTCCGTCCTGAACGCCGAAGGCGCCGATCGCGCGCACTTTCTGCTGGAGAGCATGGTTGAGCGGACCCGCGAGCGCGGAGGCCACCTGCCGTTCCATTTGACCACCGGCTACCAAAACAGTATTCCGGTCGGTAAAGAAGTCAAATCCCCTGGCGATTACGAGATGGAAAACCGTCTCTGCTCGATCAACCGCTGGAATGCCGTGGCGATGGTGCTGCGGGCCGGCAAGAAGGAGCTTGAGCTCGGTGGACATATTGCCAGCTTCCAGTCGTCCGCCACGCTTTACGACGTCGGCTTGAACCACTTCTGGCGCGCTGCCAATGAAGAGCAGGACGGCGATCTGGTGTATTTCCAGGGTCATATCGCGCCGGGTATTTACGCCCGAGCCTTCATGGAAGGCCGGCTCAGCGAAGGCGATCTCGATAATTTCCGCCAGGAAGTGGATGGAAAAGGCCTGTCGTCCTATCCGCACCCCTGGCTGCAACCGCATTTTTGGCAATTCCCGACGGTTTCCATGGGGCTCGGCCCATTGATGGCCATCTATCAGGCCCGTTTCCTCAAGTATCTGGAAAGCCGCGGCTTGGCGCGCACGCCTGGACGCAAGGTGTGGTGTTTCTGTGGCGACGGTGAAATGGATGAACCGGAATCGCTCGGCGCCATTAGCCTGGCGTCGCGCGAAGGCCTGGACAACCTGATTTTCGTCGTTAACTGCAACCTGCAGCGTCTGGACGGCCCGGTGCGCGGCAACGGCAAGATCATCCAGGAACTCGAGGGCGAATTCCGCGGCGCCGGCTGGAACGTGCTCAAGGTCATCTGGGGCAGCCGCTGGGATCCGTTGCTGGCCATGGATTCCAAGGGATTGCTCAAGCAGCGCATGGACGAGTGCGTCGATGGCGACTATCAGACCTTCAAATCCAAGGATGGCGCTTACGTGCGCGAGCACTTCTTCGGCAAGTATCCGGAGTTGCGCGCCATGGTCGCCAACATGTCCGATGACGAAATTTGGGCACTGAACCGCGGCGGCCATGACCCGCATAAGGTTTACGCGGCGTACCACGAGGCCGTCAACAACGCCGGCGGCCGCCCGACCGTGATTTTGGCCAAGACCATCAAGGGTTACGGCATGGGCGCGGCCGGCGAGGCGCAGAACATCGCGCACCAGGCGAAGAAGATGGATATCGACTCGATCCGCCGTCTGCGCGATCGCCTTGGCATCCCGGTCACCGACGAGCAACTGGCCGAGGTTCCGTACTACAAGCCGGCGGACGACAGCCCGGAAATGCGCTATCTGCAGGAGCGCCGCGCCGCGCTCGGCGGCTATCTGCCGAGCCGCAAGCCGGTGACCGCGCCGCTGACCATTCCGGGTCTGCATCTGTTCGACGCCTTGCTGAAGGACTCCGGTGAGCGTGAATTCTCTACCACCATGGCGTATGTGCGCATGCTGGGTTCCCTGCTCAAGGATAAGAACATCGGCAAGCAGATCGTGCCGATCGTACCGGATGAGTCGCGTACCTTCGGTATGGAAGGCATGTTCCGTCAATATGGCATCTGGTCGTCGATGGGGCAGAATTACGTGCCGCAAGACCAAGATCAGCTGATGTTCTACAAGGAATCCAAGGACGGTCAGATTCTGCAGGAAGGTATCAACGAACCGGGCGCCATGTCGTCCTGGGTTGCCGCGGCGACGAGTTACGCCAACAACGGCATTCCGATGATCCCGTTCTACATTTATTACTCGATGTTCGGTTTCCAGCGTGTCGGCGATCTGGCCTGGGCCGCCGGCGACATGCGCGCCCGCGGTTTTCTGCTTGGCGGCACGGCCGGCCGTACCACGCTTAACGGCGAAGGGTTGCAGCACGAGGATGGCCATAGCCACATTCAGGCCGGCTTGATTCCCAATTGCCTCAGCTACGATCCGACCTTCGCCTTCGAGTTGGCGGTGATTCTGCAAGATGGCCTGCGCCGCATGTACGTCGATCAGGAGGACGTGTTCTATTACATCACCCTGATGAACGAAAACTACGCTCATCCGGAAATGCCGGCTGGCGCCGAAGAAGGCATCCTCAAGGGGCTGTATCTGCTGCGCGACGGCGGCGATGCCGGCGTCAAGGTGCAATTGATGGGGTCCGGCACGATTCTGCGCGAAGTCATGGCCGCAGCCGACCTGCTGAAGAACGATTTTGGCGTTGCCGCCGACATTTGGAGCGCGACCTCGTTCAATCTGCTGCATCGCGACGGCATGGCCGTCGAGCGCTGGAACATGCTGCACCCAAGCGAGCAGGCTCGTGTGCCGTACGTTGCCGAACAGCTGGCCGGTCGCGGTGGCCCGGTGATTGCCGCCACCGACTATATCCGCAACTACGCTGAGCAGATTCGTGCTTACGTGCCGGGACGCTATACCGTTTTGGGCACCGATGGCTTCGGCCGTTCGGATTCGCGTCAGCAGTTACGCAAGTTCTTCGAAGTGGATCGCTATCACGTGGCCGTCGCCGCGCTGACCGCCCTGGCACAAGAGGGCAAGATCGAGCGAGCCCGCGTGGCCGAGGCCATCGCCCGCTACGGCATCGACGCCGACAAGCCGGCGCCGTGGACCGTATAAGCCCATCGA
This sequence comes from Paludibacterium sp., assembly GCF_019232825.1. Lineage (GTDB taxonomy): Bacteria > Pseudomonadota > Gammaproteobacteria > Burkholderiales > Chromobacteriaceae > Paludibacterium. The sequence continues at coordinate 18,165 of NZ_JAFAND010000073.1, forward strand.
AGAACACGATGCCGGGCCTAGGCCCGGCATCCCACGTGGAACCAGACAAATGAGCAATCTGATCGATCTGAAAGTACCGGATATCGGCGGCCATAACGGCGTCGACGTTATCGAGGTTTTTATCCAGCCGGGGCAGCGCATCGAAGTCGACGACTCCCTGCTGACGCTGGAAACCGATAAGGCCACGATGGAAGTGCCGGCGAGCCACGCCGGTGTGGTCAAGGAAGTGTTGATTCAAGTCGGCGCCAAGGTGTCCGAAGGCGATGTGATCGCCCGTGTCGAGGCGGTGGGGACGGTTGGCGCGACCACGCCGGCGCCGGTCGCCGCACCGACGCCCACTGCGGCTCCCGCGCCGGCGCCTGTTCCAGTGGCAGCGACGGTTGCCGCCCCGGTTGCCGCAGTGGCCCTGCCGGATGAGGGCAATGTCGACCAGGCGCACGCAGGTCCGTCGGCCCGCCGCCTTGCGCGCCAATTGGGCGTCGATCTGACCAAGGTCAAGGGCTCCGGCCGTAAGGGGCGCATTGTCGAAGAGGATATCAAGGCGTACGTCAAAGGCATCATGGAAGGTGGCGTCGCCGCCGCAGCGCCGACGGCGACCGGCGGCAGTGGTGTCGGACTGGACCTGTTGCCGTGGCCCAAAGTCGATTTCGCCAAGTTCGGCCCGATCGATACCCAGCCGCTGATGCGCATCAAGAAAATCTCCGGCGCCAACTTGGCGCGCAACTGGGTGATGATTCCGCACGTGACCCAGTTCGACGAGGCCGACATCACCGAGATGGAAGCGTTCCGCAAGAGTATGGGCGAGGAGCTCAAGGCCGATGGCGTGAAGCTGACCCCGCTCGCTTTCCTGATCAAGGCTTGTGTCGCCGCGCTGAAGAAATTCCCCGAGTTCAATGCCTCGCTCGACGGCGATAATTTGGTGCTCAAGCAGTACTACCATATCGGCTTTGCCGCAGACACCCCCAATGGCCTGGTGGTGCCGGTCATCCGCGATGCAGACAAGAAGAGTCTGATCGAGTTGGCGCAGGAGTCGGCGCTGCTTGCCAAGAAGGCGCGCGAGGGCAAACTGACCCCGAACGACATGCAAGGCGGCTGCTTCAGCATCTCGAGTCTGGGCGGCATTGGCGGCACGGCCTTCACGCCGATCATCAACGCGCCGGAAGTGGCAATCCTCGGCGTGTCCAAGTCGGCCATCAAGCCGGTATATAACGGAAAGGAATTCCAGCCGCGCTTGATGTTGCCGCTGTCGCTTTCCTATGATCATCGCGTGATCGACGGCGCGTCCGCCGCACGCTTTACCAGCTTCCTCGCGCAGTCCATGGCGGACATTCGCCGCCTGATGCTGTAAGGGGGGACTAGACCATGAGCAAAATCGTTGAATTGAAAGTCCCTGATATCGGCGGCCATAGCGGCGTCGATATCATTGAAATCTTCGTCAAGCCCGGCGATGCCATCGCCGTCGAGGACGCCCTGCTGACTTTGGAAACCGATAAGGCCACGATGGATGTGCCTGCCGCCGAGGCGGGCGTGATCAAGGAAGTGCTGGTTCAAGTCGGCGGCAAGGTGTCCGAGGGCGACGTCATCGCCCGGCTGGAGGTCGTCGACGCTGGCGGCGTGGCTTCGGCGCATACGCAAACCGGCGAGACGCCGGTTGAGGCGCCGGTGGCGCAGACGCATAGCGGCAGTGCCGACATCGAATGCGACGTGCTGGTGTTGGGGGGCGGCCCTGGCGGTTATTCCGCCGCCTTCCGCGCCGCCGACCTCGGCTTGAAGACGGTGGTGGTCGAGCGTTTCCCCACGCTCGGCGGCGTCTGTCTCAATGTCGGCTGCATCCCGTCCAAGGCGTTGTTGCACAATGCCGAACTGATGGACGAAGTGATGGAATTGGCGGCCAACGGCATCAAGTTCGCCAAACCGGAAATCGATATTGACGCCTTGCGCGGCTTCAAACAAAAGGTGGTCGGCAAGCTGACCGGCGGCCTGGCCGGCATGGCCAAGGCGCGCAAGGTCGAGATCGTGCGTGGTGTCGGCGCATTCGTCGACCCGTACCATCTGTCGGTCGCGCTGACCGACGGGCCGGGTAAGGCCGTCTCCGGCGAGAAGAAGGTCGTGCGCTTCAAGCAGGCGATCATCGCCGCCGGCTCGCGCGTGGTGAAATTGCCGTTCATTCCCGAAGATCCGCGCATCATCGATTCCACGGGCGCGCTGGAGCTCGCCGATGTGCCGCAGAAAATGCTGATTATCGGTGGCGGCATTATCGGCCTGGAAATGGGTACGGTGTATTCGTCGCTCGGTACCCGGCTCGATGTGGTCGAAATGATGGATGGCTTGATGCAGGGCGCGGACCGCGATCTGGTGCGCGTCTGGCAGAAGATGAACAGTCATCGTTTCGACAACGTCATGCTCAAGACCAAGACCGTGGCGGTCGAACCGCGCGAAGACGGCATCTGGGTCACCTTCGAGGGGGAAAACGCTCCCGCCGGGCCGCAACGTTACGACAAGGTGCTGGTGGCCGCCGGCCGCGCGCCCAACGGCAAGCTGATCGGCGCCGAAAACGCGGGCGTGATCGTGACCGAGCGCGGTTTCATCCCCGTCGATAAGCAGATGCGCACCAACGTGCCGCACATCTTCGCCATCGGCGATCTGGTCGGCCAGCCGATGCTGGCGCACAAAGCCGTGCACGAAGCGCACGTTGCCGCTGAAGTCATTGCCGGTCACAAGGCCTTCTTCGACGCGCGCGTCATTCCGGGCGTGGCCTACACCAATCCGGAAGTGGCTTGGGTCGGTATGACCGAGGAAGAGGCCGGCAAGGAAGGCATCAAGATCGGCAAATCGGTGTTCCCGTGGGCCGCCTCCGGCCGCGCCATCGCCAACGGCCAGGAAGAGGGCTTTACCAAGCTGCTCTTCGACGCCGAGACGCATCGCATCATCGGCGGCGGGATCGTCGGCGCCCATGCCGGCGATATGATCGGCGAGATCTGCCTCGCCATCGAGATGGGCTGCGATCCGGAAGACATCGGCAAGACCATCCACCCGCACCCGACATTGGGGGAATCGATCGGCATGTCCGCCGAGGTCTTCGGCGGGGTCTGCACCGACCTGCCGCCGCAACGCAAGAAGTAACGGCGTCTCAGAACCCGCTGAGCCCATAACGGGTTCTGAGGGTCCCTAACGCCCGGCTGGCTCGGCGCATGCCGTGTCAGCCGGGCTCTCCCCCTGCCCCAAGTCATGCTCGCCAGCCTGGCGCGCTTTGGCTACCATGTGCCCATGACCTTTTCCTCCCTGTTCGCGCGCCTGGGCGGATTGCTGTTGTTCGGCCTGTCGTCCTACAGCTTGGCTGCGGATTACGCGGTGCGCTTCGATGCGCCCCCCGCGCTCGCCACGGTGTTGGGCGATCACCTGCCGCTGGCGACGGCGCGCCTCGAAGCACCGGTTTCCGATAGCGACCTGGAGGTTCTGGTGCGCTCGACGCCGGAAAGCGCGCGCAAGTTGTTGGAAACGGAAGGCTATTTCGACGCGCGCGTGCAGGTGCGTGACGAAGGCGGCTCGCCGCGCCAGTTCCTGGTCCAGGTCGAACCCGGCATGCCGGTCACGATTGGCGCCGTCGACCTTCAGCTGAAGGGCCCGCTGGCAGAAGAATCCGATGTTGCCGCGCGCCGCCAGGCGATCATGGCGCAGTGGCCCTTGCCGGTCGGCGCCGTCTTTCGCCAGGCGAGTTGGGATGTGGCTAAGCGCCAGGCCCTGCAGGCCGTGGCGGCGGATCGATTTCCGTTGGCGCGGCTGGAGACGAGCCAAGCCGTGATCGATCCCGTGGACCACAATGCCCGGCTGACCGTCGTCATCGATAGCGGGCCATTGGTCCGTTTCGGCGCGCTGGAAATTCACGGCTTGAGCCGTTACCCCTTGTCCGTGGTGCAGAAGCTTGCCGATTTCAAGCCGGGCGACCCCTATCGGCTGCAGGTGCTGCAGGACTACCAGGCGGCGCTGGAACATAGCAATCAGTTCTCCGGCGCGGTGGTCAGTGCCGATCTGCAGCATGTGGCGGCCGACAACACGGCGCCGGTGATCGTCGAGCTCTCCGAATTTCCCCTCAAGAAACTGGAGCTCGGTTTAACTTACGATACCGATGTCGGGCCCGGCGTGCGGGTCGGTTTCGATCACAACAATCTGTTCGGCACCGGGCTGACCGGTTCGTCGGTGCTGAGCTGGGATCAATCGCAGCAATCGCTCAATTTCGGTATTGCCTTGCCGCGCACCGCCGACGGCTACGTGCATACCGTCAATGCTGTCATCAAGCGCACCGACATTCAGAACTTGATTACCCAATCGGAGGAGATCGGCGTGTGGCGCATTCACACGCTCGGCAGTGACGAGTGGCGCATCGGGCTGAATTTCGTACGCGAATCGCAACATGTGGTCGACGAGGACTCACAGGTCAACCGCGCGCTGTTGCCGAGCGTCGGTGTGACGCGACGCGCGGTCGATAATCCGTTGCACCCTCGCAGCGGTTATCTGATCGACGGCATGCTGTCCGGCACGGTGGACAATGGGTTGTCCAGCACGAATTTCGTGCGGCTATACGCGCGCGCGGCGCAGTATTGGACACCGTTTTCCTCCGCGTTCGGCACCCTGATGGCGCGGTTGGAAGGGGGGCGGGTATGGGCGAGCAATGTGGCCGACGTGCCCAATTCGCAGCTGTTTCGCGCCGGCGGCACCAATAGCGTGCGGGGCTACGACTATCAAAGCCTGGGCTTGCCCGGACCGAATGGCTCGGTGCTTGGTGGTGCCGTGCTGGTGACCGGGACGTTGGAATACCAGATTCCGGTTTATAAGGACTGGGCGCTGGCGCTGTTCACCGACGCCGGCAACGCCGTGGCCGATTGGCAGAGTTTCAGTTTGAAACGCAGTTACGGGATTGGCGCGCGCTGGTATAGCCCGGTGGCGCCGCTGTCGTTTGATTTGGCCAAGCCTCAGGGGCAGGGCGGCGTGGCCTGGGGCATGAGCTTGGGGCTGGCTTTCTGATGGCGGCGCATCCTTCCTCCCCTCCCCCTGTTACACCGGCGCGGCGCGGCCTGCGCCGCGCCTGGCTCCTTGGGCTCTTGCCGGCATGTTTGGCGCTTGTATTCGCCCTGGCTACTTGGCTGACAGCCAGCGAAAGCGGTTTTTCCCGGCTGTGGCAAGGCATTGCCTGGCTATCCGGGGGCGAGCTGCGTGTGGCAAGGGTCAGCGGCACGTTGTGGCAGGGGTTCCAGCTCGACGAGATCGAATTTCAGAACGCCGATGGACGGCTCTTCATCGATCGGCTCGACTTGGACTGGCAGCCCGCGCGGTTGTGGCATCGCCAACTGGCGATACGGCACCTGGCCATTGGTCTTACGCGTTATGCGCCGAATCCGGCGGCTCCGGCGTCGCCTTGGCCGCAGTTGCCAACCAGTCTGTCGCTGCCGCTCGACGTCGACATCGCCAGCCTGCAGCTGGCCGGCTTGAGCGTTGAACCCGGCGGCGTGGCGCTTTACGACGTACAAGGGCGCTATCGCTATGCGCTGGGACATCATCATCTGTCATTGACGCAACTTAGAATACCGCAGGGTAGTTTGAGCGGTCAGTTCACCCTGGCCGACAGCGCGCCGTTTGCGCTGAGCGGGCGGCTCGCCGGCACGGCGGAAGCCGGCAGCAGCGAGCTCGGCTTCGAGGGGGACCTGCAACAGCTGATCGTGCGTGGCAAAGTGCGTGCGCATCCGGTGGAGGTGGATCTGTCCGGCCGCTTCTCCCCCTTCGCCGACCAGCCTTTCGAGCGGATTCGGCAGCTCGACTTGCGCACCCAGAACGTCGATCCGCACGAAATCAGCACCGCGTGGCCGAGCGCGGCGCTCGACGTCTCTGCGCATATCGAGCCCGACGCCGCGGGCATTGTCCGTGGTCAGTTCAATCTGACCAATCGTCAGAACGGGCCGGTGAGCAGCGGCCGGTTGCCGCTGTCGGCGGCGCAGGGCGCCTTCCGGCTGGATCAGGGCATTCTGCGCATTGGTCTGCTCGATGTCGCGTTGGCGAGTGGCCGCCTGCAAGTGGATGGTCTGTTGCGCAAAGGCGGCGTGGCGCTCAATGCGCGGCTGTCGGGGATCGATCCCCACGCGCTCCACGCGGCGGCGCCGCGTGATGTGATCAACGGCAGCGCCACATTGGCCGGCACCAGCGAAAAATTGCTGCTGCGTGCCGGGCTCAGCGGGCAGCATGCGATGCTGCAGGCCGATGCTGCCTGGTTGCAGCCCGCGGGCCAGCCCTGGCAACTGCGATTGGACCAAGGAACCCTGCACTCGGGGGGGGGCACGCTGGCGCTGCAGGGAACGTTCGACGCCGACCGGCGCTTTGCCCTGAGCGGCGTTTTGCGTCATGGCGACCCGCGCGCGCTGTTCGCGCGCTGGCCTCAGGGCGATCTCAACGGCAATCTGCGCGCCAGTGGGCGCGCCGAGGCGCCGTTAACCGCCGAGCTCGCGCTCGATATGTCGCCAAGCCGCTTGGACGGCGCACCGGTGGGCGGGCTGGCACGGCTTTCGCTGGATGGACGCCGGCTGCGGAAGATCGCGGTGGATTTGAACCTCGCCGGCAATACGGTCCAAGGGCGCGGAGCCTGGGGCGCGCCCGGCGACCGGCTCTCCGCCCGCATCGACGCGCCCGTGCTCGCGCGCATCGGTTTCGGTCTGGCCGGCAGCGCCCAGGGCCAGATCGATCTGGCGGGCACGCCCGCCGCGCCTCAGGTCAGTCTCAATCTCAATCTGCGCCAATTGCGGGTGCCTGGCTTGATGACGGCACAGTCGCTCACGCTCAATGGCATGTTGCAGGACGGCGGCGCGGGTGTCTTCCGTCTGAATGCCGCGGCGGAACATGTTAGTGGCGCCGCCTGGCGCGTCGATAGCATGCGCGTGGCGGCGGAGGGTACCCGGGTTAGGCACCGCATCGCCGGCGAGGCGCAACTTGCGTTGTCCGGGCAGCCCTTTCAGGCCTCGTGGCAAGCAGAGGGCGGCATGCCGGCCAATCAGGCCGGCTGGCGCGGCACGGTGCAGGCTCTGCGGCTTGCCGGCCGGCCGGATTTGACCCTGCTCGCGCCGCTTGCCGTGGCGATCGGGCCCGATGGTGTGACGCTGGGCGCGGGCCGCCTGCGTCTGGCCGGCGCGGAAGTGGCATTCGACCGGCTGACGCGGCTCGCCGATGGCCGCCTGACCAGCCGCGGCCGCATCGATGGGTTGGCGCTGTCCGAACTGCAACCTTGGCTGGATCTTCCCGCCGTTCGCGGGCTGGTCGTCGGCGGCAGCTGGGATGTGGGCGCGGAGGGACGCGGACAGCTGATGCTGGCGCGGCAAGGCGGCGATCTGGCGTTGCCGGGCGATAGCCAGTCGCTGCCCTTGGCATTGAACCAGGCACGGATACAGCTGGATTGGCGTGGCGAGCATACCGCGCTGGAGGCCGAGCTCACCGCCGGCATTGGCCGGCTGCGGCTCGCCGGCACGCTGGCGGCCAGCCCCTGGCGCATTCGGGCCACCACGCCGCTTGCGGCGCAACTGCAACTGGATTTGCCGCAGCTTTCGGCATTGTCGGCTTTGTCCGATACCGCGGAAACCGGCGGCGCGCTGAATGCCGACCTGGCGTTGTCGGGGCCGCTCAGCAACCCGCAGGCGCGCGGGCGCATTCAGGGCCACGACCTGTTGCTGCGCGACCGCCGCACCGGCTTGCGGCTGGCGGGTGGCACCTTGGCGGCTCGGCTGGATGGTCAGACTGTGTGGTTGGATCAATTGCGTTTTGTTTCCGGGCAAGGCGATGCCTCGGCCAGCGGGCAATTGCGCTTGAGTGGCGGCAGCGGCGCCTCGCTGCGGCCGGAAGCGGCGGTGCGAGTGGAAATCCGCCAGTTCAGCGTCTTCGATCGGCCTGATCGCCATTTGGTGGTGAGCGGCCATGCGGCGCTCACCGTCAACGACAAGCTGATCGCGCTGTCCGGGCGCGTGCGCGCCGACCAGGGGCGGCTGTCGCTGCCCAAGGTGGGAACGCCGGCCTTGTCGGACGATGTGATGGTCATGGGGCGGCCGGCGCCTTCCTCGGCGTTGGCGCAATTGCCGGTTGCCGTCGACTTGATACTGGATCTGGGCGACCATTTCGTTTTCCTCGGTCCAGGGCTCGACGTCGCGCTTTCCGGGCAAGTGCAGGTCAGCGCGCATCAGGGCATGGCACCATCGGCGCGCGGCCAGGTGAACGTGGTCAAGGGCAGCTACAAAGCTTATGGGCAGGAACTGGAAATCGACACCGGCACCATTACTTTCGTCGGTCCGCTGGATAATCCCAATTTGAACATCCGAGCCCGGCGGCATCTGTCTCCTGTCGGCGCTGGCGTCGAGGTGCTCGGGTCGGTCGCACAGCCGCGTCTGCAACTGATTGCCGATGAGAGCATGACCGAGCGCGACAAGCTGTCCTGGCTGCTGCTTGGCCACGCCGCCGATGACAATGCGCAGGACAGCAATTTCCTGGCGCTGGCGGCGAGCCAGTTTGCCGCCGGCAGTCTCAACGACAAAGTGGGCTTATTCGACGATCTGGGCTTGACGCGCAAGGAAAGCAAAACCTTGCTCAATGGCACGGTGAGCCCGGCCGAACAGGTACTGACCGTCGGCAAGCAGCTCAGCCGTACTTTCTATCTCGGCTATGAATATGGACTGACCAGCTCGCAGCAGGCGCTCAAGCTGATGTATCAGCTCAGCAGCAAATGGTCGCTGCTGCTGCGGGTCGGCAATAACGCCTCGGCCGAGTCGCGCTATACCCTACGCTTCGATTGACGGCGCCGTGGTCCCTCTGGTCCAAAGACGCGCCATGCTGCGCGCCGATTGCGGCGCGCCGGCGAGAAAACCCTGGAAGCCGCCACAGCCCATGCGCGACAAGAATAGCCGCTGTGCTTCCGTCTCCACGCCCTGTGCCAGCGTGGGGATGCCGAGCGCGTGCGCCAGATGGATGATGGCCGACACGATCGATGCGTGCTCGCTATCGTCTGGCAAACCGGCGACGAAGGTGCGGTCGATTTTGATCATTGCCGGCGCGAATCGCTTCAGGTGCGCCGGGCTGGAATAGCCGATGCCGAAGTTGTCGATCGACAGGCCGACGCCAAGCAGGCGAATGCGGTCAAGCACTTTGATGGCGCTGGCCGGGTTGGTCATCAGCGCGTCCTCGTTCACATCGAGCAGCAGCATGCTGCCGGGCAGCCGGTATTTGGCCAGCGCGGCGCGCATCGTCTCCACGAGATGCGGACGCGCCAGCTCGCCGGCTGAAATATTGATCATGACCGGCAACACAGACGCGCCTTCCTGTTGCCAGGCGGCGATGTCCGCGCAGGCGCGCTCCAGCACCAGCGCGCTGATCGACTCGATCAAGCCGGTTTCCTCCGCAACCGGGATGATGCGCTCCGGCGCGACGACGCCGATTTCCGCATGTTGCCAGCGCAATAGCGCCTCGCAGCCGAGAAGCGTCTGGCCATCCATGGCGAACAGGGGTTGATAGGCGAGGTCGAGCTGGTTCCGCGCCAACGCTTCGCGTAGCCGCGATTCCAGCAGCAGCCGCTCGTTGAAGTGGCTGTTCATCTGGCTGGAATAGAAGCGGAACAGGTTGCGGCCGCTCGCTTTGGCGTGATACAGCGCCAGGTCCGCGCACATCATCAGGCCTTGGATATCGCGGCCGTCCTGGGGGAATAGGCTGATACCGATACTGGCCGAGCAATGCACGGCATTGTCCATGAGCATGAAGGGCTGAGCCAGCGCGGCCAGGACGCGCTCTGCCACTTGCGCGGCTTCCTCGTGGCGGGCGATCCGGGGCAAGACCAGAATGAATTCATCGCCGCCGCTACGGCCCAGGCTATCGACGTCGCGCAGTATCTGCGACAGCCGCTTCGCCGTCTCCTTGAGCAGCGCGTCCCCGATCGCGTGGCCAAGCGTGTCGTTGACGTGCTGGAAATGGTCGAGGTCGATGAACAGGACCGCGAGCTCGCTGCCCTCGGAGTGCGCCGCGGCGATGGCCGCCTGCAAACGGTCATGGATCCGCGCGCGGTTGGGCAAATCGGTCAGCGGGTCATATTCCGTCATATAGCGGACTTGCGCCTCTTGGCGCTTGCGCTCGGTCATGTCGGTGAACAGCGCGATATAGTGGCTGACTTTGCCTCGTTCATCGGTCAGTACGCTGATGGTCAGCCATTCCGGGAAGACTTCGCCGTTTTTGCGACGATTCCAGATTTCGCCGGACCATTTGCCATGCTCGCGCAGCAATTGCCACATTTCGTCGTAGAACTGACGCGAATGACAGCCCGAGGCCAGGATCGACGGCGTCAGGCCGAGGATTTCCGCTTCGCTGTAGCCGGTGCTGGTTTCAAACGCGTGGTTGACCTTGAGAATGCGGTTTTGACTGTTGGCGATCAAAATCGCTTCGGTGCTGGTCTCGAACACCCTGGCCGCGAGGCGAAGCGTGTCTTCATCGCGCTTTCGCGCGGTGATGTCGTGGGCAGTGACCGAACGGTAGCGCTCACCCTCGTAGACGATCTCGTTGAGCGTGACTTCGTAGGCGCGTGCCTGGGACGACGCTGGCAACATCACCAAATAGGTTTGCGGCAGCGGACCTTCCGGCGCGCGAAATAGTGCTTCCAGCCGCTTCGCGCGCTGATTCGGCTCGTCGCCGAGGGTTAGGCGCGCCGCCTCGTTCTGATAGGCCAAGCGCGCGTGCTGGTCCATCAGGCAGACCACCTGCGACGCATTGTCCATCATGAAGCGTGACAGCAGCAGTTCGCGCGAGCGCTCGCGCAACTCGTGATGGCTCGCCCATAGGTCGCGCCGATATCGCGCGAATAGCGTGTTCATCCAACGGGCGAAGATCCAAGAGAATAGGCTTGCGACCACCAGCGCCGACAGCGTCATCAGCAAGGTGGCGTGCACGCGCTGCCTCAAGGTGTCCCGCAGCTCCTGGTCCGCCGCCAGGTCGCGGTCGATCTGTGCCTGGATCGGCAGCACTGTGACCAGCGTCCAGCCCCAGTCCGGCAATTTGCGCGCATAGGCGAGCGCGTGTTTTCCTTCGTACAGACAGGGCAGGAAGTTGCCGTTCGGGCTTTGCGCCATCAGGGTCGCCACCAGCGACCGATATTGCGGTGGCAGTGACAGAAAATGCTGACCCACGCGGCTCGGTTCGGGCGGGAATAGCCGTAATAAGCCGTTTTGGTCGATGACGACGTAGTTGTCTCGCTGCGTCGATTGCAGCGCATCGAGCAGTTCAAGCCCCTGTTGCTGCAACGTATTGTCAGCGTGCGCCACATATTCTCCGCCGCCGATCAGCCATCCCAACGGCGCGAAGCGTCGCACGTAGGCGATCTTGTCATGCATGACGCTGTGGCCCGGTTCCGGCCAGCGATAGTAGAGAAAGCCGGCGCCATCGGCGCTTTGTGCCGCGTTGAGCAACGCGCGCACCACATGCCGCCCGGCATCGTCCGTCAGCGACAGCGAGACGGCGGGGGAGGACTGGCGTACATCCGGGTGCAATAGGACGCGGCCGTCGAGGCCCAGCACGAAGAAGTAGCCGTCCCCGTCATGAAAGCGCAGCGGCCCCAGCGTCGAGAGAATTTGGCGCCCGATCATGGCGGGGGATTGACTGCCCTGCTCGCGCTGCCAAGTCGATTGCGCGATCAGCCAAGCCTGGTCGGTCTGTTCGCGGATATGGCGCTTGAGCGTTTGACTCGTCTGTTCCCGTAGCGCGCCGAGCATCAGTTCGGTCTGCTCGCTGGTCGTTTTCAAATGTTCGCGCGCGCGCTCGGCGGAGAGCGCGGAGAGGGTGGCCTGCCGGTTGGAGAAGTCGCGCCAATGGGAAAACAAAAAATAGGAAGACAGACCCACGGCCAGCAGGAAGACGATCAGCAAGGAGCCGATGAGCTGCATGCGCGATAGACTGGTCTGGTTATGCTCCATGCCGTCCCCCCGAAGCGAACGCACAGTATAGCCGCGGATGCTGCGAATCGGGAATCGTGGCATTGCCTCGTCCGAATCAGCTGGCGCCGGTGCCGATTTCAGGTAAAATCCGCATCGGGAAGTCAGACAGACAGTCGCCGCGCCGGGCCTTGCGCCAGGCGGGGAGGAAAGTCCGGGCTCCATAGAGCAGGATGCCGGCTAACGGCCGGACGCCGCGAGGCGATGGAAAGTGGCACAGAGAGCTGAACCGCCGATGGCCACGCGTCAGCGTGGATCAGGCAAGGGTGAAAAGGTGCGGTAAGAGCGCACCGCGTACGTGGCAACACGAACGGCAGGCTAAACCCCATCCGGAGCAAGACCAAATATGGGCGCGTCAACGTGGCTCGCATAGCGCCCGGGTAGGTTGCTGGAGCCTGCTGGTAACGGCAGGCCTAGAAGAATGACTGTCCAACGACAGAACCCGGCTTATCGGCTGACTTCCCCCCTTATCCCCGCCGAGCGTCCCTTTTTCCCCTCGATCATTTCTTTCCGCTATCGTGGTTGACCAAAAAATAAGCAAAATGTTTTTTACCGCAATGTGAAAAAGCATTACAATGGCCGCCCTCCGCTCGTAATACCTTTGTAAAACATGTTGATAGGACCCTACCGGCTGAAGAACCGCCTCATCGTCGCGCCCATGGCGGGTGTGACTGACCGTCCTTTTCGCATGTTGTGCAAGAAAATGGGCGCCGCGCTGGCCGTGTCTGAAATGATCACCGCCAACAAGGCGCTGTGGACGCGGGAAAAAACCTTGCGTCGTGCCGACCATGCCGGCGAGCCGGAACCGATCGCCGTGCAGATCGCGGGCGCCGACCCGGCGCAGATGGCGGAGGCGGCGAGATTGAATGTCGAACGCGGCGCGCAAATCATCGACATCAACATGGGGTGCCCGGCGAAGAAGGTGTGCAATGTGGCGGCGGGTTCCGCGCTGTTGCGCGACGAGGCATTGGTTGGGCGTATTCTGGAGCGCGTGGTGCGCGCGGTCGATGTGCCGGTGACGTTGAAGACGCGTACCGGCTGGTGTCGCGAAACGCGCAACGCGCTCAGGGTGGCGCGCTTGGCCGAGGATTGCGGCATTGCCGCCTTGGCGTTGCACGGCCGCACGCGCGAGGACATGTACCGGGGCGACGCCGAGTACGACACGATCCGGCAGGTCAAGGCCGCGGTGTCGATTCCGGTGATCGCCAACGGCGACATCGATTCGCCGCAAAAAGCCAAGGCGGTATTGGCCGAAACGGGCGCCGACGCGATCATGATCGGCCGGGCCGCGCAGGGCCGTCCATGGATATTCCGCGAAATCCTGCATTACCTGGCGCACGGCGAATTGTTGCCGCCGCCCCGGGTCGACGAGGTTCGCGACATCCTGCTCGCCCATTTGGACGAGTTGTATGCGTTTTACGGCGAGTATTCCGGCTGCCGTATCGCGCGCAAGCATATCGCCTGGACGACCCGCGGATTAAAAGGCGCCAATGCGTTTCGCGAGGCGATGTATCAACTGGAGAGCACGGTGGAGCAGCATGCCTATGTCGCGGCGTTTTTCGCCGGCTTGGCTACCGACTCCGATCGGCTGGTGTACCAAACACAAGATCTGCCCGAGCAGATCTGACCCAACAAGAGCAAAAGTCGATGAAGACACAAGCCATACAGGACAACGACCATATTTCGCAATCCGTGAGACAGGCGATGGAACGCTACTTCCAGGATCTGGATGGGGAAACGCCTTCCGCCATCTACGATATGGTACTGGCCTGTGTGGAGAAGCCCCTGCTGGAGGTCGTGTTAATCCACACGCAAGGGAACCAGACCAAGGCAGCGGAGTTGCTGGGATTAAACCGCAACACGCTGCGTAAGAAGATGAAATCTTATGATTTGATCTGAAGATAAAAAGGCCGCCCCCCAGGGCGGCCTTTTGTTTGTCCGTCCTTTTTTACTGGCGCAAAACATCATGACCAAAATCGAACGTGCATTGATCAGTGTATCCGACAAGAGCGGGGTGCTTGAATTTGCCCGCGCCCTCAGCGCGATGGGGGTCAAGATCCTCTCGACCGGCGGCACCGCCAAATTGTTGCTTGACGCGGGTGTCGCCGTGACCGAGGTGTCCGACTACACCGGCTTCCCCGAAATGCTGGATGGCCGGGTCAAAACCCTGCATCCGAAAGTGCATGGCGGCATTCTCGGCCGCCGCGACCTGCCGGAGCATGTGGCCAAGATGCGCGAGCACGGCATCGATGCCATCGATCTGGTCTGCGTCAATCTCTATCCGTTCGAGGCGACCGTCGCCAATGGCGAATGCACGTTGGAGGACGCCATCGAAAACATCGACATCGGCGGGCCGACGATGGTGCGCTCTGCGGCCAAGAACTGGGCGCACGTCGCCGTGGTGACCGATGCCGCCGACTATACGGCGCTGGTCGACGAAATGCGCGTCAGCGGCGGCCAGTTGTCGCGGCAAACGCGTTTCGCGCTGGCCAAGAAGGCATTCACCCATACGGCGGCCTACGACGGCGCGATTTCCAATTATCTGACGGCGTTGGTCGATGCCGAACCGACCGGCGTGATCGAACGCTCCTCGTTCCCCGGCAGACTGAATCTGCAGTTCGTCAAGGTGCAGGACATGCGCTATGGCGAAAATCCGCACCAAGCGGCCGCGTTCTACCGTGACCTCGACCCGGCGGCGGGGACCATCGCCCATTACCGCCAACTGCAAGGTAAAGAACTGTCGTTCAATAACATTGCCGATGCCGATGCCGCTTGGGAGGCGGTCAAGACCTTCGACGCGCCAGCCTGCGTCATCGTCAAGCATGCCAATCCGTGCGGCGTGGCCGTCGCCGGCGATGCGCTGTCGGCCTATCGGCTGGCGTTCGCCACCGACTCGACGTCGGCTTTCGGCGGCATCATCGCCTTCAACTGCCCGGTGGATGCCGCCGCGGTCGAGGCGGTGACCGGCCAGTTCCTGGAAGTGCTGATCGCGCCGGCATTTAGCGACGAGGCCAAAGCGCTGATCGCCGCCAAGAAGAACGTGCGCGTGCTGGAAGTGCCGATGACGGCTGGCGCCAACCGCTTCGAGCTCAAACGCGTCGGCGGCGGGCTCTTGGTGCAAACGCCGGATGCGAAAAACGTACAACGCGACGAATTGCGTGTCGTCACTCGGCGCGCGCCCGGCGAGCAGGAAATGGCCGATCTGTTGTTCGCATGGCGTGTGGCGAAATTCGTCAAGTCCAACGCCATTGTTTTTGCGCGCAACCAGCAAACCGCCGGCATCGGCGCGGGGCAAATGAGCCGGGTCGACTCCACGCGCATCGCGGCGCGCAAGGCGCATGACGCGGGACTCGCGCTCGCCGGCGCGGTGGCGGCTTCCGATGCCTTCTTCCCGTTCCGCGATGGGGTCGACGTCATCGCGGAACAGGGCATCAAGGCAATCATCCAGCCGGGTGGATCGATGCGCGACGAAGAAGTGATCGCCGCCGCCGATGAGCACGGCATCGCCATGGTGCTGACCGGCTGCCGTCATTTCCGGCACTAAGAGATGCGCCACCCTGCCGCGGCGGCGGGTGGCGCGTTATCATACGCAGCGTGACCGACGGTATGACGTCGGCGAACACACTTCATTCGAGGCAAGGAAGACAGCATGAAAGTGATGGTTATTGGCAATGGTGGTCGTGAGCATGCATTGGCCTGGCGCATTGCCAAGTCGCGACGGGTTTCGAAGGTTTTCGTCGCGCCCGGCAACGCCGGCACGGCGCTCGATCCCAACCTGACCAACGTGCCGCTGTCCGGAACGGCCGAGCTCGTCGATTTCGCCAAGAGCGAAAAAATCGAATTGACGGTGGTGGGCCCTGAAGCGCCCCTGGCCGCCGGTGTGGTCGACGCCTTCCGCGATGCCGGTCTGAAGATTTTCGGCCCGACGCGTTTTGCCGCCCAGTTGGAGAGCTCCAAAGACTTCGCCAAGGCCTTCATGCAGCGCCACGGCATTCCCACCGCGGGCTATCAGACGTTCGGCGACGCCGAGGCGGCGCACGCCTACGTCGCCGTGCGCGGCGCGCCCATCGTCATCAAGGCCGATGGCTTGGCGGCCGGCAAGGGTGTGGTGGTCGCCATGGATCTGGACGATGCCCACCGGGCCATCGATATGATGCTGCGCGACAATCGCATGGGGGATGCCGGCGCCCGCGTGGTGATCGAGGATTTCCTACAGGGCGAGGAGGCAAGCTTCATCGTCATGGTCGACGGCGAGCATGTTCTGCCGCTGGCCACCAGCCAAGATCACAAGCGCTTGTGCGATAACGACCAAGGGCCCAACACGGGCGGCATGGGCGCCTATAGTCCTGCGCCGGTGGTGACGCCGGAAGTGCACGCGCGCGTCATGCGCGAGATCATCATGCCGACGGTGCGCGGCATGCGCGCCGACGGGCACCCGTACACCGGCTTCCTTTATGCCGGCCTGATGATCGATGCGCAAGGCAATCCCTTTACCATCGAATTCAACTGCCGCCTGGGCGACCCGGAAACCCAACCGATCATGGCGCGCCTCAAGACCGATTTGACCGTTTTGCTCGAGCACGGCGTCCGCGGCACGCTGGACAAGGCCGAGGCCGAATGGGACCGCCGTGTGGCGTTGGGTGTGGTGCTGGCGGCGGAGGGGTATCCGGATGCGCCGCGCAAGGGCGATCCGATCAGCGGCATCCCCGAGGAAGCGGAGGATGGCGTGGTGTTTCATGCCGGCAGCCGCCTGGATGCCGATGGCCGGGTGCTGACGAGCGGCGGCCGGGTGCTGTGCGCGGTGGGCTTGGGCGACAGCGTGCGCATGGCGCAGTCACGCGCCTATGCATTGGCCGACCAAATTCATTTCGCCGGCATGCAGCTGCGGCGTGACATCGGTGCGCGCGCCTTGCACCGCCGGCATTGAGGATTACACGGTAGCGCTCGGCTATAGTGATAGCGTGACCCCCCGGAGAAGGTGGCGCCGATGAATAAATTTCTACGGCAATGCATGGTATGTGCGGGCATGATGGCGGTGACGGCGGCGTGGGGAAAGCCGCCGACGATGCATTTGCTCACCGAGCAGTATCCGCCGTTCAACATGACGTTGACCAACGGTGATGTGGGCGGGATGGCGACCGATGTCGTGCGCGAATTGTTCCGGCGCGCGAAACTGCCTTATCAGATCGAGTTGCAGCCGTGGATCCGCGCTTTCAACACCGCGGTGATCGAGAACAATACCTGCGTCTACTCGACCACGCGCACCGATAATCGCGAGCGCCAGTTCAAGTGGATCGGCCCTCTGGTGGAAAACACCTGGGCGTTATACGCCGGACCGTCCAGCCCCAAAGGCATCGCGGCGCTGGAAGATGCGCGCCGCTATACCATTGGCGGTTACAACGGTGACGCCGAATCGCAGTATCTGATCGGGCTTGGCTTCAACGTCGAACTGACGCCGACCGACGACCTCAACGTGCGCAAGCTCTTGGCCGGCCACATCGATTTCTGGGCAACCAGCAAGCCGCGCGGCACGTATCTGATCAACCAGCTGAAAGCGGATCAGGTCAAGCAGATCTTGACCTTCAATAGTGTTTTCCTCTACCTGGCATGTAACCCCAATGTGCCGGATGCCACGATCCGGCGCTTGAACGACGCCCTGTCGACCATGCAGCACGACGGGTTTTACGAGCAACTGCATAAACGTTATTTGAACGAGTGATCGAGGGGGGGGCATGAAAACCGCCTGGTTGCGTCGCCCGATGCTGGCGCTGTTGTTGGGGCTGTTGTCCGGAACGGCTGGGGCGGCCGGGGTGCGCCTGCTGACCGAGTCGTACCCGCCGTTCAATATGATGCTGGAGAACGGCCAGGTCGGCGGCATGTCCACCGACATCGTGCGCGAGTTGTTTCGCCGCGCCGGCATGGATTACACCGTCGAGCTCATGCCCTGGATTCGCGCCTTCAACACCGCTGTGCTGGAAAACAATACTTGTGTGTATTCGACCACGCGCAGCGATAATCGCGAACATCAATTCAAGTGGATCGGTCCGCTGCTGGCCAACCCGTGGGTATTGTACGCCGGGCCGTCGAGCCCCCGGCCGGGACTCGATCTGGAAAGCGTGCGCAGGTACAGGATCGGCGGCTACAACGGCGACGCCGTGGCGCAATACTTGATCGCGCGCGGCTTCAACGTTGAGCTGACGCCGACGGACGATCTCAATCTGCGCAAGCTCGAGGCCGGCCGCATCGACTATTGGGCCACCGGCAAATACTTGGGCAACTACCTGGTCAAGCAGGCAAACCTGCCGCAGCTCAAACCGGCGATGGTGTTCTACACGGCCTTCATGTATCTGGCTTGTAATCCCGGCATGCCCAACCAAACCATCAACCGGCTCAATGGCGTGATGCAGGAAATGCAGCAAGACGGCTCGGTGGCGCGCATCACCCAAAACTACTTGGCCCCGTGAGTCCTTTGCCGTTTTTGGCCCGCTTGGCGTTACAATAAGCGTTTGCCATGCGCCATGTTGGCTGCTTGTCGCGGTCAGCTATGGAACTTGAATGACATTGAGCGGGTCACTACATCATTTTCATGAAATGATGCCGAGCGACCCACGCCGGCACCGCCTGCAAGGAATTTCCGTGCAACCGATTTCGTTTCTTTCTCTGATTCTCAACGCGAGCCTGGTGGTCCAGCTGGTGATGGCCGGCTTGGTGCTGACCTCCTTGCTGTCGTGGGCGTTGATCTTCAATAAAACCTTCGTGCTCAAGAGCGCCCGCCGCGACAGCGACGAGTTCGAGCGCCAGTTTTGGAGCGGCACCGATCTGAACCGGCTCTACGAGGACGCGAGCCGCCGGCAGCAGCGTGGCGGCATGGAGCGCATCTTCTCGTCCGGTTTCGCCGAATTCCTCAAACTGCGCGGCCGCAGCGGCACGGAGTTGTCGGACGTCATGGCCGGCGCCCGCCGCGCGATGCGTGCCGCCGCGCAGCGCGAGTTGGACGCGCTCGACCGGCATACCTCGTTCCTGGCCACCGTCGGCTCGGTCAGCCCTTACGTCGGGTTGTTCGGCACGGTGTGGGGCATCATGCATGCCTTCATCGGCCTGGGTAATGCCGGCCAGGCGACCCTGGCCACTGTGGCGCCGGGTATTGCCGAGGCGCTGGTCGCTACCGCCATCGGTCTATTCGCCGCCATTCCCGCCGTTGTGGCCTACAACCGCTTTGCCACCGACGTCGACCGTCTGGCCACGCGTTTCGATACCTACATGGAAGAGTTTTCCAATATCCTGCAACGCCTAGCGACGCGCTGACGGGCTCTGGGCGCGCGCCGCGCCCAGAGTGGACCTGTCTTATTCCAAGATAATGGCTCTTTGCTGTTTGGATATGAACTCATAGAATGATCGGTCATTCCCCTGGCCGATCCTATGACTCAACACCGTCTTCCCGTTCTGTTTTCTCTCTTCGCGCTTTACATCATCTGGGGTTCGACCTACTTCGCCATCCGTATCGGCGTCGAGCACTGGCCGCCGTTGATGATGGCTGGCGTGCGCTTTTTGCTGGCTGGCATGCTGATGTTCGGCTGGTTGATCGCGCGAGGCGCGCCGATGCCGAATCGGCGGGAGTGGGGAGGCGCGGCGCTCTTGGGCTTGCTGATGCCCGCTATCGGCAATGGGCTTGTGACGATGGCGGAAACCCATGTGTCCTCCGGCGTGGCCGCACTGGTAGTCGCCACCGTGCCGTTGTTCACCACGCTGTTCGCCGGCCTGCTTGGCCATCCCGCCCGGCCCAAAGAGTGGCTGGCGCTGGCGCTCGGCTTCTGCGGCATCGTGCTGCTCAACTTTGGCGCCAATCTGGGCGCGAGCCCCATCGGCGCCGTGCTGTTGATTCTGGCCTGTGCCGGCTGGGCGTTGGGATCGGCGCTGAGCAAGAAAGTGACTCAGCCCAAAGGTATGATGTCGAGTGCGGCCATGATGCTGTGCGCCGGCGTGGAGCTGCTGCTGGGCAGCACGCTGAGGGGTGAGCACTTGAGCGCGCTGCCGCCGCTTTCCGGCTGGCTGGCCATGCTCTACCTGGCGGTTTTCGGTTCGATCGTCGCCTATACCGCGTACATCTATCTATTGGCGCATGTCCGTGCCTCGCTGGCCACCAGTTACGCTTACGTCAACCCGGTGATTGCCGTGCTCCTCGGCATGGGCTTGCTTGGCGAACATGTCGGCCAAGCGGAATGGGCCGGCATGGGCGTCATCGTTTCCGCCGTTCTGTTGCTCGCCTGGCGACGCTGATTTACCACACTGTGCGCTCGTCATGCCGCTCGCATGGCGAATGGTGTTTTCCTTGATGCCGGCGCGGCCGCCAAAGGCCGGTCGACGCCGTTCCTATCAGACCACTCGTCGGAAACCGCTTCGCGGGATCACCACTGCGGCGGCGATGATACAGGCGGGCAAATGCCTGCCATTGTTTCCATCGCCAAGACGTTCCTCCGGCGCTAATACCACTTTGCCAGCGCTCTATTCATACCAAAAGCATAAATACTGGGTAAAACACCACTGATTGTGCCGTGCAGCATATCGAGGTGGCGATAAATCTTAGGAAATTGGTATTGACGTGGTATTGAAGTGGTATTAATTTTCGCCACACATACTCATTCCCGGAAGTGGCAAATGGATAGTCGCTGGACTGCCTTGTTGCTGGATGAAACGGCGAACACGCCGCTGTATTTGCAATTGGCGCGCAAACTCGCCGAGGCGATCAATGCCGGCTGGTGGCAGGCGGACGAGGCCTTGCCGTCGGAGCGTTCGTTGTGCGAGGCGCTGGCGATTTCCCGCGTCACGGCGCGCAAGGCGCTCGACATCTTGCTGGATCAAGGGCTCATTACCCGACGCCATGGTTCCGGCACCTTTATTACCCCGAAACTCGAACAACCGTTGTCACACCTCAAGGGCTTCAGCGAAGTGCTGAAGGCCAAGGGCTTCAAACCCGAGTCGCAATGGCTCTCGCGCGATCGCGGCATCCCGTCGACTGAGGAGATCATCAAGCTGGGGCTATCGCCCAATGCCGAGGTTTACCGCCTCAAGCGCAAACGCTTGGCGGACGGCGTGGTGATGGCGATTGAAATCAGTACCTTGCCGGCCTCCTGTCTGCCCGATCCGCAGCAAATCGGCGGCTCGCTGTACGCCTACCTGGATAGTGCCGGTCATTCGGTTGTGCGCGCCTTGCAGCACGTGCGGGCGATCAATGCCACGCCCGATCTCGCCGCGCTGGCCGGCATTCCTGTCGGCGAAGCGATGCTGCGGGTCACGCGTATCGGCTTCGATGCCGCCAACAATGCCATTGAACTGACCGATACCTACTGTCGAAACGATTACTACGATTTTGTCGCGGAGCTGAAGCGATGAGTGATTTACAACAATTGAGCGGCCGTATCCTGACGCCCACGGGTTGGGTGGAGGGCACACTGGCCTTTGACGAAAAAATTCGCGCCATCGAGGCGAAAACGCTGACTGGACCGCAACCGGTGATCTTGCCGGGTTTCATCGATACCCATGTGCATGGCGGCGGCGGCGCCGACACCATGCAAGGCGGCGATGCGGTGGTGACGCTGTCGCGGCTGCATGCCCGCCACGGCACCACGTCGCTCTTGGCCACCACGATGACCGCGCCCGAGTCGGACATCGTCGCCGCGCTGACCGCGCTGTCCGGCGTCTGCGCAGTGCGTCCGCCCCAAGCGGCCCGCGTGTTGGGCGTGCACCTGGAAGGGCCGTACATCAACCGCGGCAAACTGGGCGCGCAACCCGACAACACGAGCCAGGCCGCCTTGTCGCAATTCGACCGCTTCAACCGGATCGCACCGATTCGCCTGGTGACCATCGCGCCGGAAATCCCGGGACACCTGGACATCATCGCTGCGCTCAAGGCGCGCGGCGTGCGCGTGCAGCTTGGCCATACGCTGGGCAGCTATGAGGACGGCGTGGCGGCGCTCAAGCACGGCGCCCATGGCTTCACCCACCTGTTCAACGCCATGACCGGCCTGCATCACCGCGAGCCGGGCATGGTCGGCGCCGCGCTCGCGCATGCCGAGTATGCCGAGCTGATTCCGGACCTGCTGCACATCCATCCGGGCGCGATGCAT
The DNA here is from genome assembly GCF_019232825.1 of Paludibacterium sp. GTDB lineage: Bacteria > Pseudomonadota > Gammaproteobacteria > Burkholderiales > Chromobacteriaceae > Paludibacterium. The sequence goes on from NZ_JAFAND010000073.1 coordinate 40,276, forward strand.
GCCGCGATGCGCGCGATCCCGCGACTCTTTTGCGTCACCGACTCGACCGCCGCCGCCGGCATGCCCGACGGGCAGTACCAGCTCGGCTCGCACACGGTAACCAAGTGCCTGGGCGGGGTTCGCCTAGCCGACGGCACGCTTGCCGGCAGCACGCTGACCATGGATCAGGCGCTGCGCAACCTGGTGTCCATCGGGCTCGATTTGGCCGATGCCTCGCACCGCCTGTCGCAAAACCCGGCCGATTACCTCGGCTTGGCGGATCGCGGCCGGCTGGGCGACGGCTGTTGGGCCGATCTGACCGTGTTCGATACCGACCTCAATCTGACTCATGTTTATGTCGAAGGAGAATCCCTTGTCCTCGCTGATGCTTGAAGAAGCGCAAAGCGCCGCCGATGCGGTCGCCGCGCAACATATGTATGCCGATGAACGCCTGTCGATGCTGGGTCGCCTGCTGGTGCAGCGTCCGCCGCAGATGGCGCTGACCGTGGCCCGCGGCAGCTCCGACCACGCCGCCAGCTATTTCGCCTACCTGGCCATGCAACGCCAGGGGCTCCCGGTGGTGTCGCTGCCGATGTCGCTGGTGACGCTGCACCACGCGCCGCTGGCCGTGAACGGCCAACTGGCGATCGGTCTGTCCCAGTCCGGCCAGAGCCCGGATCTGGTGGAAACCATGAGCGCGCTCGGCCGCGCCGGCGCCGTGACCGTGGCCATGGTCAACCAGAACGAATCGCCGCTCGGCGATTGCTGCGAATGGGTGGTGCCGCTGTGCGCCGGCCCGGAAAAGAGCGTCGCCGCGACCAAGAGCTACATCGCCTCGCTGTCCGCCGTGGCGCGCCTGGTGGCGCACTGGCAAGGTGACAAGGCGCTGCTGTCGGCGTTGGATAGCCTGCCGCAACGTTTGGTCGAGGCCGCGAAGCAAGACTGGTCGCGCGCCATCGACGTGCTGGCGCCGCTCGACCGCATCATGGTGGTCGGACGCGGTCTCGGTTTCCCCGTGGCGTTGGAATCGGCGCTGAAGTTCAAGGAAACCTGCGCGTTGCAGGCGGAAGCCTTCAGCAGCGCCGAAATCCGCCATGGGCCGATGGAGTTGATCGACAAGGGCTACACGCTGTTGATCTACGCGCCGCGCAGCCCGGAACAAGCCGGCTTGATCGCCCTGGCGCGCGAAATGCGCGACCGCGGCGCCAATGTGCTGCTGGCGGCGCCGCAGGACGTGGCCGAGCGTGAATTGACGCTGTCCACCGCCGACGACGAGGTACTCGATCCCTTGCTGGCGATCCAAAGCTTCTACTTGATGGCGGCGCAATTGTCGGAAGCCCGTGGGATGAATCCCGATCAGCCGCGCCATCTTTCGAAAGTAACACGCACCGTCTGACGGCGGCTGCGCCAGACAGGAAAACATCATGACCCAAGCGCTCGAACTCAAAGCCCCATTGACCGGTACGGTGCTGCCGCTGGAGCAGGTGCCCGATCCGGTCTTTGCCGGGCGGATGATGGGCGACGGCCTGGCCATCGACCCCACCAGCAGTACGCTCTTGGCGCCGTGCGACGGCGTCGTCACGCAGATCGCGCGCACGCACCACGCCCTGACGCTGACCGCCGCCAATGGTGCCGAGATATTGATGCACATCGGCATCGATACCGTCAGTTTGAAGGGGGAGGGGTTCAAGCCGCTGGTGGCGCAGGGCCAGACCGTGACCTGCGGACAGGCGCTGATCGAGGCCGATTTCAGCTTCATCGCCGGCAAAGCGCCGTCGCTGATCACCGTGGTGGTGATTGCCAATAGCGACACGCAAGAGATGGCGGAAAGGGCCACGGGCGCAGTCACGGCCGGCCAGTCGATCTTGATGCGTGTGCGCGCCAAGGGTGCCGCATCGGCCGTGGCGGATGCCTCGGCGACGCCAAGCGCCGATACGACGGCCTGGGCCGTGGTCGGTCATGGCGACGGTGTGCACGCCCGGCCCGCCGCGATGATCCAGGCAGCCGCCAAAGCGTTCAATGCCCGCGTGTTCTTGCGCTTTTCCGGTCAGGAGGCCAATGCGCGTAGCGTGGTGAGTCTGATGGGCCTCGGCATCGGCCATGGCGACCGGGTGGAGGTGCTGGCCAGCGGCCCCGAAGCCGGTCAGGCTCTGGCCGCGGTGGTGGAGGCGCTCGAGGCGCATAGCCCTAGCGCCCATGGCGAGGTCGAGGCACCCGCCGTACCCGCGCCTGCCGCGCTGGGCGCCGGTAAGGTCGGCGGTGTGCTGGCCGCGCCGGGTTTGGCGATCGGACCGGTGGCGCAATTCGCCGCCGCCGAGCCGCGCGTGGTCGAGCTTGCCGGTGAGCTCGGCACGGAATACAACGCGCTGGCGCGGGCGCTGGCGACCGTGCGCAGCGCCATCATGTCGCAGATGCACGCCGCGCTGAAGCATGGCGACAAGGCGATGCAAGCGATTTTCGACGCCCACTTGGCCTTACTGGACGACCCTGAATTGGTCGGGGCCGCCGAGCGGGCGATCGGACAGGGCAAGAGCGCTGGCGTGGCGTTCCGCGACGCGGCGCGCACCCAGCGTCAAGTGCTCAGCGCCATGAATAATCCGCTGTTGGCCGAGCGCGCCAACGATTTGAAGGACCTGGAGCGACGCGTGTTGCTGGCGATCAGCGGCGACGCGGATCAGAAGCCGGTGGTGCCGCCGCGCTCGATCCTGATCGCCGATGACCTGACGCCATCGGATCTGGCCGGTATGCCGGCCGATGCCCTGGCCGGCGTCGTGCTCGCGCGTGGCGGCGCCACGTCGCACGTGGCGATCCTGGTGCGCGCGCGCGGTATTCCCGCCCTGGTGGCCACCGGCGCGGCGGTGCTGCAGATTGAGAACGGTCTGGAGGTGCTGCTCGATGCCACGCATGGCGTACTCGATATCACGCCTGCCGCCGATAGCCTGCAAGCCGCGCGGCAACAGATCGACGCGCGCCGCGACACGCTCGAGCACATGAAGCGCCAAGCGCTCGAACCTGCGCATACGCTGGATGGCCAGGCCATCGAGGTGGCCGCCAATATTGCCAACGAGCGCGACGCGCGCGAAGCGGCGCGTTGCGGCGCCGACAGCGTCGGCCTGCTGCGCAGCGAATTCTTGTTCATCGAGCGCGAGTCGGCGCCGAGCCGCGACGAGCAACAGGCCGCGTATCAGGCGGTACTCGACGCGCTGGAAGGGCGCAACGCCATCATGCGCACGCTGGACGTCGGCGGCGACAAGGAGGTGCCCTACCTGAGCCTGCCTCAGGAAGACAACCCGGCGCTGGGCTTGCGCGGCATCCGCAGCGGCTTCGCCCGCCCGGCCTTGCTGGACGATCAACTGGCTGCGATGTTGGCCACCCGTCAGGCCAGCCGGTTGCGCATTCTGTTGCCGATGGTGGCCGACGTGGCCGATCTGCTGCGCGTCAAGGCGCGGCTGGGCGAGTTGGCGGCGGAAATGGGCATCACCGCGCTGCCGCAACTGGGCGTGATGATCGAGGTGCCCTCGGCCGCCTTGCTCGCCGATCAGCTGGCCGAGCATGCCGACTTTCTGTCCATCGGCACCAACGACCTGACGCAATACACGCTGGCGCGCGACCGCTGCAATCCGGACCTGGCCGCCGGCCTCGACCCCATGCACCCCGCGCTGTTGCGCCTGATCGCCCAAACCGCCGCAGGCGCCGCCAAGCATGGCCGCTGGGTGGGTGTGTGCGGGGCGATGGCCTCCGATCTGGAGGCCGCGCCGGTGCTGATCGGCTTGGGCGTGACCGAGCTGTCGGTGAGCCCTGGATTGATTCCCGAACTCAAGGCCAGGGTGCGTGCCCTGGATCTGGCCATGTGCCGACGCGAGGCGCAGTCGTTGTTGCTGCTCTCGTCGGCCGCGGAAGTCCGCGCGCGAGCGCGCGAAATCTGGCCGCAGGTGTAGGCGGCTTCTCAACACAGGAGAGTGAGATGGCATTAAGTAAATTCGCAGGCATTCAGCAGCTAGGGCGCGCCCTGATGCTGCCGATTGCCGTGCTACCAGTCGCGGGCTTGCTCCTGCGCCTGGGGCAGCCTGACCTGTTGAATATCGCTTGGCTCGCGCAGGCGGGCGGCGCGATCTTCGACAATTTGGCTCTGGTGTTCGCCATTGGCGTGGCGGTCGGTTTCGCCAAGGAGAACAACGGTACCGCCGGCTTGGCCGGGGTGGTCGGCTATCTGATCCTCACCGCCGTGCTCAAGGCGCTGGACGACAAGATCAACATGGGGGTGCTCTCGGGCATCATCATGGGTTTGGTCGCCGGCGGCTTGTACAACCGCTATAAGGACATCAAGCTGCCGCCGTACCTGGCGTTCTTCGGCGGCAAGCGCTTCGTGCCCATCGTGACCGGGTTGTCCAGCGTGGTGCTCGGCTTGGTGTTCAGCGTGATTTGGCCGCCGATCCAAAACGGCATCGGCGCTATCGGCAATTGGCTGATCAACGCCGGCAGCATCGGTCTGTTCGTCTACGGCGTGCTCAACCGTCTGCTGATCGTCACCGGTCTGCACCACATCCTCAACTCGCTGGTGTGGTTCGTGTTCGGCAGCTTCCCCGGCGCGGCCGGCAAGCTCGCCACCGGCGACTTGAACCGCTTCTTCGCCGGTGACCCGACCGCGGGCGCCTTCATGACCGGCTTCTTCCCGATCATGATGTTCGGCCTGCCGGCCGCCTGCTTGGCCATGTATCGTTGCGCCAAGCCGGAAAACAAGAAAGCCGTGGCCGGTCTGTTGCTGTCGATGGCGCTGACCGCTTTCCTGACGGGCGTAACCGAGCCGGTGGAATTCGGCTTCATGTTCCTGGCGCCGGCGCTGTATGCCGTGCATGCCGTATTGACCGGCTTGTCGCTGGTGATTACCCACCTACTGCACATCCGCCTGGGCTTTACCTTCTCGGCGGGCTTGTTCGACTACCTGCTTTCCAGCGGCAAGGGTGAGAACCCGCTGTTGATGCTGCCGGTCGGTTTGGTGTACTTCGTGGTGTACTACGTGGTGTTCACCTTCTCGATTCGCAAATTCAACCTGATGACCCCGGGCCGCGAAGACAACGCGCCGGTGGTGCCCGATCAGACGATCAGCGCCAGCGATCGCGCCCGTGGCTACATCGCCGCGTTGGGCGGCGCCGCCAACCTGAAGTCGGTCGACGCCTGCACCACCCGTCTGCGTTTGGAAGTGGTCGATGGTCATGCGCTGGACGAAACGGCGCTCAAGGCGCTGGGTTCGCGCGGCATGATTCGCCCCGCGCCGGGCAGCGTGCAAGTGGTGATTGGGCCGGAAGCCGACTTGATTGCCGACGAAATCCGTCAAGCATTGCACCAGATGGAAGGCGCGCCGGCCGCGTCGTCGAGCACGCCAAATTTTGATCGCGCCCGCTGGACGGCGGCATTGGGCGGCGAAAGCAATATATTCCATGTCGAGCAGGTGGCCGGTACCCGCCTGCGCGTTGAAGTGGCGGACAGCGGCCGCGTCGACGAGAAGGCATTGAAGGGGCTGGGGGCGGTGGAAATCGTGCCGTTCTCCAGCACGCTGTTGCATGTGGTTCTGGCGGGCGACGCCGATCAGGCGGTGGCCGTGCTCAACCACAAATGATCGACGAAAGTTGATCGACTCCCCCGCGACCGGGCGCGTTGAGCGCCCGGTTTTTTTACGTCTGGCGGGTGCTTATTCGGTGTCCACCACCTCGGGCATGCGCAACGGCACCGGCACGTCGATGACGATCGAGGTCTTGGTGTCGCCGTATTGCATCAAGCGGGCGATCAGCGCCTGCAAATCGGGCATCGAATGCACTGCCACCTTCAACAGCAGGCCGCTGGTGCCGGTGACCGAAAAGCACTCCAGGATTTCCGGCATCGTCGCCAACTGCTCGATGACGATGAAGTAGTCCTGATGTTTGACGGTCAGCTCGATCAGGCACTGGATCGGGTAGCCGATTTTGCTGGGATTGATGCGCGCGTGATAGCCGGTGATGACGCCGGCGCGCTCGAGTTTTTCCACCCGATCGGCCACGGCCGGAGCGGATAGATTGACCCGCCGCGCCAGCTCGGCGAAGCTGATGCGCGCGTTTTCGTAGAGCGCATTGAGGATTTTCTTATCGAACTTATCCATGGCTTCGAATCGAAGGTAAAACTAAATTATAAACAAACATTCGAAGCTTGGAAGTGATAATTATCAGGGGAACACCATTAATCATCGCCGGGGGTAGCCGTAGAATACGGGCCTCAGCGGTGCTTTGCTCCGCTACCGGATCTGTTGTGGAAAACTGTCCTGTCCCGTTGTGACGTTAACTTCCGCAACTGTCCTGGTGATCTCTTTGTCCCTGGTCACAAGTCATTGTCTTGAATGTTGACGGCGACCTTTTCTCCGAGCCTGTTTTTCGACAGGCTCGTTTTTTTTGTCCCTAGGTATTTGGTGCAATGCCGCGCGTTGCGCGTCGATTGCACCCTACGAAACGGGACACCCCTTCGCGTAGGGCGCACTCGCCGCAATCTCTATTTACCCCCACGCCGCCATCGCAGCGACGCGGCCGCCAGCGCCAAGGCGGCGGCCGAGGTGCCAAGCGACGCCGACAGGGTGCCGAGACGGTCGGCGCTTAGCTGGGCGAAGAACGGCCCGGCCACCTGCCCGACGCCGAAGCCGAACGTCATGATCCCCATCAAATTGGTTTTCGCGCCCGCCTGCAGTTGGCGCGCCGCCGGCATGACGATCACCGTCGTGCCCATGAAGGTGCCGCCGAGACAGGCAGCGGCGCACAGATGCGCCCAAAAGAAGGGGAAAGCCACCGGCAGACCGACGCCCAGCGCCTGAATGCTCAGATTCCAGATCAGCGCCCGCCGGGCGTTGCAGCGGGTCGACAGCCAATACCAGGCTGGGCAGGACAGCATGGCGGCAAGTCCCACCAGTCCCCAGACCAGGGTGACGCCGTCGCGCAGCTGTGCGGACTGGCTCAACATCACCGGCAAATAGGTGGCGCTGATGATATAGCCGAACCCCGCCAGTGTGTAGACCAGCGTCAAATGCCGGCGCGTGAGCCCGTCCACGTCGAGAGAATGCGCGCGCGGGCTATGTGCGGAGGCCGCGTGCGTGCGTGGCAGCAGGACAAGCGGCAGCACCGACAGCATGAGCGCCGCCGCGCCGCAGGCTGTCCATAAGGCGCCGACGGGAAGGGTGAGCGCGGCGGCGTGGCCGATGAGCCAGGTGGACAGCAAGATGCCGAGCCCGACGCCGGCGTACAGCACGGGCGCCATGGCGGGGTGGGCGTCGGCACGCAAGCAGCGGGTCGATACCGATACCATGGCGCAGGCGCTGAGAAAGCCTGCCAAGAGCCGCAGGACGAGGATGGCCGGGTACCAGCGCGTGACCGCCATCAACAGCAGACAGGCCACCGTGGCCAGCAGACAGCGTGCCGCCTGCCTGCCGGCGCCGTCGTACGGCCAGCGCGCGGCCAGCAGGCTGCCGGCCAAATAGCCGGCATAGTTGGCCGCGGCCAGCCATGAACCTTGCGGCAAGGTAATGACCCCGGCCTTGAGCATCAAGGGGTAGAGCGGGGTGTAGGCGAAGCGGCCGAAGCCCATGGCGACCGCCATGGCCAACATGCCGGACAACGCCAGCAGCCAGTGCTGACGCGTCGCGCCAATCGATGTTTCCATATCTATCACTTATAGAGAATCGTTAGTCAATGTTATTTACTGAAAGTGATCTATAAGATAGGCTGTCTGATGTATTCTCAAAAATGAAAAATAGTGATGCGTCATTCACTGAAAGCGAATCATGAACCTGGCCGAACTGCGTGTTTTTCAAGCGGTGCATGAGTGCGGCGGCGTCTCGCAAGCCGCGCGGCGTTTGCATTGCGTGCAGTCGAATGTCACCGCGCGGCTGAAGCAGCTTGAGGCGCGGCTGGGCGTGCCGCTGTTCACGCGCAAAAACCGGCAGA
>NZ_JAFAND010000114.1 GCF_019232825.1 Paludibacterium sp.
TGCGTGTTTTTCAAGCGGTGCATGAGTGCGGCGGCGTCTCGCAAGCCGCGCGGCGTTTGCATTGCGTGCAGTCGAATGTCACCGCGCGGCTGAAGCAGCTTGAGGCGCGGCTGGGCGTGCCGCTGTTCACGCGCAAAAACCGGCAGATGGAGATCACCGCCCGCGGCCGCGTGTTGCTGGCCTATGCCGAGCGGCTGCTGGGGTTGGCCGACGAGGCCGAGCTGGCGATGACCGGCGGCGCCGGTCTGCCGGGGCTGCTGCGGCTGGGCGCGATGGAAACCACCGCGGCGGCGCGCCTGCCGGCGGTGTTGAGCGCTTTTCACCAGACACAGCCAAAGATCGCCATGCAGTTGATCACCGGGCCGACGGCGGACATCGTCGAGCAGGTGCGTGAACACGCTGTGGATATCGGCTTTGTCGCCGGCCCGGTCGGCGCGCTCGACTTGCAGGAACAGCCGCTGTGGCAGGAGCAATTGGTGCTGATCACCGAGCGCGGCCATCCGCCCGTGCGCCATGCCCGCGCGCTCGCCAACCGTTCGCTGCTGGTGTTTCGTCACGGCTGCAGCTATCGCCAGCGGCTCGAACGGTGGTTTGCCGCCGAGGGCGTCACACCGGACGTGATGCTGGAATTCGGCTCGTTTCAGGCGATCGCCGGCTGCGTCGCCGCCGGCATGGGCGTGGGGCTGCTGCCGCGTACGGCGCTGGATTTGCTGCCGCAGCGCGCGGAGGTTGCCGCGCATGACTTGCCGGACGAGTACGCCACGGCGCAGACCGCCATGATTTGGCGGCCTAGCAATGGCGGTATCCATGCGGTGCGCCTGTTTCTCGAACATCTGCGCGCTGGCGTGTCTGTATGAAAAATGCCTGGCCTTATGGCCAGGAGTAAACTTTCTTGTTATGGCGGACGGCAGCGTGCAATCGGGTCAAAATCATTGACTGATCTGGCTGGGCTGCTTGCTCAGGAAAGTGGCGGGTGGGGCCGGCGCTACAATATTTTATAGAATATGACATTGGGTATAATAATTGTCATATTTCTGCAATTTTTAGTTTTTATCCTTGCCACAATTGGTTAATAGGGATGAACCACAATGGCGGCAAATATTCTTCTGGTCGAAGACGAACCGGCCATCCAGGAACTGATCGCTTTCAATCTCACTCAGGCGGGCCACAATGTGCTGCGCGCCAGCACTGCGGAAGCGGCCATCACCCTGGTCAGAAATGCCTTGCCGGATCTGGTGCTGCTCGACTGGATGCTGCCGGGGGTGTCGGGGATCGAGGTCGCGAAGAAATTGCGCAGCGATGAGCGCACCCGCGCCGTGCCGATCATCATGTTGACCGCGCGCTCGGACGAGCAGGACAAGATTTCCGGTTTGGATGCCGGCGCGGACGACTACATCACCAAGCCGTTCTCGCCGCGCGAACTCTTGGCGCGCATCAAGGCGGTGCTGCGCCGCCGCGCGCCGCAGATGACCGACGATGCCGTCGAGGTGCAAGGGCTTAGACTCGATCCGATCACGCACCGCGTCAGCGGCAACGATCAATCGATCGAGCTTGGGCCGACGGAATTCCGCCTGCTGCATTTCTTCATGACCCATGCCGAGCGCGTGCATTCGCGTGCACAGTTGCTGGATCAGGTGTGGGGCGACCACGTGTTCGTGGAGGAGCGCACGGTCGACGTGCACATCCGTCGCCTGCGCAGCGCGCTCGAACAAACCGGGCACGATAATTTGATTCAAACGGTGCGCGGTACGGGCTATCGTTTTTCCACTCAGCGTTAAGGTATCAGTGAGGCGGGTTTGCGTGACTTTCTGCAGCGGGTGTTAGGTTGGCTGACGGCGTTGGTGCTGATCAGCAGCGGGTTTTGGTTGTTTTCCAGCGCGCAGGACGGTCTGATCGCCCTGTCGATCGGATTGGGCGGCATGCTCGCCTTCCATCTGTTTCACGTGGCGCTGCTCCTGCGCTGGCTGAAGAATCCCACCGCCGAACGCGTGCCTGACGGCTTCGGCGTTTGGCAGACGGTGTTCATGACGCTGTACCGGCAGGTGCGCACGCAGACGCAAAGCAAGCGCAAGTTGACCCATGTGCTCGAGCGTTTCATCAACGCCGGCGAGGCCATGCCGGATGGCGTGATCGTGCTCGACGAGCATGATCGCATCGAGTGGCTCAACCCGATGGCGGTGGAACACTTCGGCCTCGACCGCCAGCGCGACGTCGGCAATCTGCTGCTCAATCTGATCCGCCAGCCGTCGTTCCACGCCTATATGAAGGCCGATAATTTCAGCCAGCCGTTGGTGCTGAAGTATTCGCAACCGCGCGAGATCGTGTTGGCCATCCAGCTCGTGCCGTTCGATTCCACCCGTAAGCTGATGCTGTCGCGCGACATTACCCAATTGGAAATGGTGCACACCGTGCACAAAGATTTCGTCGCCAACGTGTCGCATGAATTGCGCACACCGCTGACGGTGATCGGCGGCTTCCTGGAAACCCTCAGCGACATGGATGAGGATGATCCGGCGATGCTGCGCCAGTTCCTGCCGATGATGATGGAACAGTCGCGCCGCATGCAGTCGCTGGTGGAGGACCTGCTTACCTTGTCGCGGCTGGAAAACAGCCCGGCGCCGCTGACCTCGGAAAAGGTCAATATGCATGAAATGCTCGAGACGCTGATGGTCGAGGCCGAGGGGTTGTCGCAGGGGCGGCACCGGGTGTCGATGCAGCAGCAGACCGGGCAGTGGCTGTGGGGCAATACGCGCGAACTGCACTCGGCCTTCAGCAATCTGGTGTCCAACGCCATCCGTTACACGCCGGAAGGCGGCCGGATCGAGCTGTCCTGGCGCGAGGAGCCCGAACGGGTGATCTTCAGCGTGTCGGATACAGGTATCGGCATCCCGCGCGAACACATCCCGCGACTGACCGAGCGTTTCTACCGGGTCGACCGCGGCCGTTCGCGCGGCAACGGCGGCACCGGCTTAGGGCTCGCCATCGTCAAGCACGTGCTGGCGCGCCACCACGCGCGGCTGGAAATCTTGAGCGAACCGGACATGGGCAGCACGTTCAGCGTGGTGTTCAGCCGCGAGCGGGTGGCGGATCCGGTAGCGGTGGAGAGTCCCGGCAAATAAGCCTGGCAAGCCTATCTCTCGATATATAAAGACTTGGCTTAACTGTCGTCTGGCGCTACGATGCAGTTTTCCCCTTCGCTGTATCGGATCACACCATGAATCGTCTGCAAGCCATCCGCCCCTTCGGCCAGCGCATCTGGCTCGACAACCTCTCCCGCGAACTGCTCTTCTCCGGCGAGCTGGCGCGTTTGATCAAACAGGACGGTATTGCAGGGGTGACGTCCAATCCGACGATTTTCCATAAGGCCATCAGCACCGACCCGCGTTATCGCGACGACATGACCGCGCTCAAGGCGCGCGGCATGGGGGCGGAAAAGACCTATGAAGAACTGGTGATTCCCGATGTGCGCACCGCCTGCGACATGATGTTGCCGGTGTACCAGCAAAGCGAACGCGACGACGGCTACGTCAGTTTGGAAGTGTCGCCGCTGCTGGCGCACGACGCCGAGGGCACGCTGCAGTCGGCGCGCGATCTGTGGCAGTCGGTCGGCCGTCCCAACCTGATGATCAAGATTCCTGCCACGCCGGAGGGGATTCAGGCGTTCGGCGTGCTGACGCGCGAAGGCATCAACGTCAACATCACGCTGCTGTTCAGCCTGAAGCAGGTTGAAGCGGTCTGGGACGCCTACATCGGCGCGCTGACCGCCCGTTTGGCCGACGGCAACGCGCTGGGTCACGTCAAGGCAGTGGCCAGCTTCTTCCTGTCGCGCGTCGACTCGCTGCTCGACGGGCAATTGCCGGCGGCGCTCGGCGGCAAGGGCGCCATCGCCCTGTCCAAGGTCGCTTATGCCCGCTACATGGAGCGCTTCCACGGCGAGGAGTTCGCCGCGCTGGCGCGCGCGGGCGCCCATCCGCAATACCTGCTGTGGGCCTCGACCGGCACCAAGAACCCGGCCTACTCCGACGTGCTGTACGTCGAAAGCCTGATCGGCGCCGAAACCATCAACACCGTCCCCGACGCCACGCTGGCCAAATTCCGCGATCACGGCAACGCCGCCGCCACCCTGCGCCAGGATCTGGACGGCGCGCGCGAGACGCTGGCGCAGATCGCGCAAGCCGGCATCGACCTGGAGGCGGTTGGCGAGCAATTGCAGCAAGACGGCCTGAAACTGTTCGTCGACTCGTTCAACGCGCTGATGGAACTGACCGCCTAAACCAGGTTTCTCTATGTGCAAAAAAACGCCACGACGTGGCGTTTTTTATTGCCCATTAGGCCGTGGCTGGCGCCATGGTGCGAGGCACGGTTAGGCGCGCGTTCAGCGGCGGCGGATCGGCCAGCCAGAGATCGAGCAATTGAGCGCAGTAGCCATCGTGGGAATCCTCCAGCACGAGGTGAATAGGCCCACCCCGGAGGGGGTGGGGGCTGTTCCTACGCTCTCTAATGTCCAAGAAGCGCCGAGGGCCTTGCGGAAACACCTCGCAGCCCCCGGCGGATACAACAGCGCGGCCAGGCGTGACCTGGCCGATGGGGCTGGACAAAAGAGATTTAGGAGCCTCCAGCCTAGGGGAGGGCGGTTCCTGTCGTCTAACCTGCGCGGCCGGGATATTTCACTATGCATCGCATAATGCGTCGCGCCGATCTTGATGGCGTTATAGGCTGATCGCCAGATAAAGCAGATAGGCGGCGCCGTTGAGGGCCAAGTGGCCGACGCGCAGGCCGCGCCGCGCCATCAGGCACAGCCAGGTTGCCGCGCCCAGGGTGAAGACCAGCGGGATGAACACGTCCGGGCGTGGCGACCACGGCGTCAGCGCGATGCCCATCGCCGGCAGCAGCGTGCCCTGGAACACCATGGCGCCGGTGATGTTGCCGAGCGCCAGCGTGTCCTTGCCGCGGCGGATCCACAGAATGGAATTGATCTTTTCCGGCAGCTCGGTGGCGATCGGGATCACCATCAACGACAGCAAGAGCGGGCTGATGCCCAAGAGACGCGATGCCGCTTCCACCCCGGCGATGAAGCCCTCGGCGCCGCCGACCAGCAGGCCGAGGGCCAGCGCCAGCTGCAGCCCAATACTGACGAGGCCGACCGGCAAGCCCAGCCGTGACAGCAGCAGCGGCGTTTCCGCCTCGGTGCCGTGTCCTTGCTCGACCAGCGCGCTCGAGGCGCGCAGCGTGCTCATCACATACAGCAGATAGAGCAATACCAGCAGCAGGCAGACCAGCGCGCGCGACGCGGCCCAGTGGCCTTGCTGCGGCAAAAACATGGCCAGTGCCGACAGCGCGTAGGCGCCGAGAAACACGTGCAGGTCGCGCATGAGGCCGCTACGCTCGGCGGCGATGGCGCCTTTCGGTCCGCGCGTGCGCCACACCGACAACCCCATCAGACAGACCGATAGCGTCGACAGCATCAGCGGCGCGCCCAGGATGGCGCCGACGCCGATTTCTTGATTGACCTCGCGCCCGGCGCCACCATCGAAAATCGCCAACAGCGGCACCATGGTTTCCGGCATCGCGGTGCCGACCGCGGCGAACAGCGAACCGGTCACCCCCTCGGAAATACCCAGCCGGTGGCCGAGATGTTCTAGCGCGTTGGTGAAGGTTTCGGCGGCGATCAGGATGATCAGCAGCATCGACAGCAGCGTGGCGAAGGTCGTGAACATATTCTTTGGGCTGAACAAAAACAAAGCCGGCGGTGCGCGACCGCCGGCAGGGTCGGGAAAGACTTAGAGTTCCGGCGTGCGCTTGGCTGCCATGTGCGTGCCGGCGACGCGTTTTTCCTCGGCGGTCATCACCTTGTCGGCGGTCGGAATCAGCCACGCTTCTTCAATGGCGGCGTGCAGCCGGTACTGGCGCACGAACTCCTCGATTTCAATGCGGCTGATGACCGAGATGTCGCCGTTCTTCAGCGCCAACAGGTCGTCGCGGATGGCGTTCCAGCACGAGTGCAGGTAACCGTGTTCGGCACGCAATTGCTCAAGCTTCGGCGGCGCGGTCGGCACGCGCGCTTCCAGAATCGGGAACAGCTCGTCTTCTTCGTCGCTGTGGTGCGACGGGCCGGCCTCGTCGAAATAGCGCACGATCGAATCGATGGTCGATTTGACGGCGTTGTCGACGCCATGTTCGGCGATGTACGGCGACAGTTTGTCCAGCAGATCGCAAAAGCGCCGAATCCGGTCGTGACAGGCCAGCAGCATTTCCAGCGGCTGGTCGAAGGAAGGCGCGGGATGGGTCAGGCTTTCAAGCGTTGGCATGATGACTTTCTCCGGCATGGCGATGTGTTTGCAGTCAGTATGCGCCAAGCGTGGTGACGGTTTTTCGAGTGCGCGCGGCAGGCGTATGCATTCGCTGTCAGAATACCACGGTCCTTGCAGCGCAACACGGCGAATCTGGCCTAAAATGAGCGTTTTACGCCGAGACCATCGTCATGACCGAATCACGCTCGCCACTCGGCCTCAACGCCGCCGGCTGGGTCGAATCCGCGCGTCACGTGCCGTCGCCCAACCACAACGAGCGCCCGGCCGGCACGGCCATCGACTTGCTGGTGATCCATAACATCAGCCTGCCGCCGCGCCAGTACGGCGGCCCCGGCGTTGAGCAGTTGTTCACCAATACGCTCGATCCCAACGCCGATCCCTACTATGCCGGTATCGCCGGCCTGAAAGTGGCGGCGCATTTCTTCATCCGCCGCGATGGCGAACTGGTGCAATTCGTGCCGGTGCACCGCCGCGCCTGGCATGCCGGAGTATCGAACTGGCAGGGCCGCGACGGCTGCAACGATTTTTCCGTCGGCATCGAGCTGGAGGGTTGCGACTTTGAGCCGTTCACCGACGCCCAGTACGCCCGGCTGATCGCCCTGACCCAACTCTTGTTCGCCGAATTGCCGCTCAAAGACATTGCCGGCCATTCGGACATCGCCCCCGGACGCAAGACCGACCCGGGGCCGCACTTCGATTGGGCGCGCTACCGCGCCGGGCTCGCCGCCTAGGGCCTGTCCGCAGACAGCCCTCGGCGTCATCCTCTGCTGCTTTTCGGCAAGGCGGCTCCCGCCTTGCCCGCCTTTCCCTGCCTGTCGCCACCTTACTTTTCCCGATTTGTAAGCCGAAATTTCCACCCCCGTCGGCGGAATTTCTGGTTTGCGTCATATTAAACTCAATGATTGAAAATGTATTTCAATTCATTGCCAAATTGGCTACGGTGTGCACGTTCCCGACCGGATGGAACGATGACTTTCACACTTTGGAGTAAACGACATGATGCAAGCGTTGAAGCAGTTTTGGCGGAATGAAGAGGGCGCCGCAATGATCGAGTACGGTCTACTGGCCGCGTTGGTTGGGGCCGCAATGGTCGTTGCTTTGAACGCGCTTACAGGCAACTTGCAAGGGCTGTTTGCCCGGATTGGTCGCGTCCTGGGTGGCGCAGGCGGCGGCGCGACGAACTGACGCGCGCCGTATCGATGGCGGCGGCCGCACTCTGGCGACAGGGCTGGGGCGCTATTTATCTGTAACCGCTCGCGATGAAGGGGAATGCATGGGCGCGCTAGTACTGCAGCATATGCCGCCGCTGCCGGTGATGTGCACGCTGCTCGGTCTGCTGATCTGGGCTGTGACGAGCGATCTATCGTCGCGCCGCATTCCCAATGCGCTGATCTTGGCGGGGCTCGCGCTGGCCTGGCAGGCGCAGTGCCTGGCGTTGGGCTGGCGCGCTGGCTCGGTGGCGTGCCTTGCCGGCGCGGGTGTCGGTTTGGCGCTGATGCTGCCGGGTCATCTATTGCGCATGGCGGGGGCGGGCGACGTCAAGCTGATGGCGATGGTGGGCGCGTTTTTTGGCGCGGCCGGCGCCTTGCAAGTCGGTTTGGCGGCGATGCTTGCCGGTGGCGGGTTGTCGCTGCTGTGGCTGGCGCTGCGGCCGGGCGCGCAGCGATTCAATCTGCGATGGCTGACACTGTGTCTGGCGCAGCCGGGCGTCTGGTTGCCGGGACGGCGGCAGAGGGCGGTGCGCGAGCGCATGCCTTACGGCGTGGCCATTGCCCTCGGCTGTGCCGCGGTGCTGTGGTTGAGCGCCTGACATTTTCAAGGGAGCGGTGGCTGTGATGAATGTGCGCGCGCTGGTTGCGCTGACGTTGGCGGTCGTGCTGGGTGGGGTTGCGGTGTGGCTGGCCTGGCAAGGGCTGCGTCCGGACGAGGCGGCGCCGGCGGCGCGCCGGGTGGTGCTAGCGGCGCAGGGGTTGCCGCCGGGTACGGTGTTGCGGCCGGCGATGCTGAAAACCGTCGATTGGCCGCGCGCGGCTGACGCGCCGCCGGCGGATGCGTTCGAACAGGCCGGCGTGTTGGACGGCCGGGTGCTGATGGCCGGCGTCGAGGCCGGCGCGCCGATCGTTGCCGGTGCGTTGGTGCCGGAAGACGGCGGGTTGTCCGGGCTGATGACGCCGGGCATGCGCGCCGTCACGCTGCGCGTCGATCAGGTGGTCGGCGTCGCCGGCTTCGCTTTGCCGGGCAGCCGGGTGGATGTGGTGCTCACCGGCCAGGCCGACGCCTTCAAGTTATATGGCAAAGCGCCGCCAGGACGCGGCGACGCCGCGCTGTCGCAGCCGCTGGCGTATGCCAAGGTGGTGTTGGCCAACGTGCGCGTGCTGGCGCTGTCGCAACAAACCGGCGCGCAAGACGGCAAACCGCTGCTGGCGGACAGCGCCACGCTGGAGGTGTCGCCCGAGCAGGCGGTGACGCTGAACCTGGCGCGGCAGCTCGGCAGTTTGGCGCTGGTGCTGCGCCGTGCCGGCGATGGCGAAACCGTGGCGCAAGACGGCCAAATCGAACTCGCTCTGTTGCGTACCGCATCGGCACCCGCCGCGCGCGCGGCGCCCAGCCGCGGGGTCTGCGTGAAAGTTTATGAAGCCGGCAAAGCGGTATCCGGCTGTTAGCACCCTCTGAACAAGTTATTTGCCACTGCGGGAGAGAAGGGAATGTCTTGGCGTGTTTTCAATCTGGCGTGCACGGCCATACTGGCCGGCTGTGCGTTCAGCGTGTCCGCTGGGGCGGCGCCTGGCCTGGTGGCCGGCGCCTCCCCCTGCAGCGCGCTCAACGGTGCGCCGCCGCTGCGGGTCACCCTGCCGTTGGGCAAGTCGACCAACCTTGAGCTGCGCGAACCGGCGCGGCTGCGCGCGCTCGGCAATCCGGCGGTGGCGCAGACCGTGCAGATGGGGCCGAAGTCGCTTTACCTGCTGGGCGTCGGCCTGGGCACCACCAATCTGTTTCTGCGGGGCGCCAACGG
Source organism: Paludibacterium sp. (assembly GCF_019232825.1). Lineage (GTDB taxonomy): Bacteria > Pseudomonadota > Gammaproteobacteria > Burkholderiales > Chromobacteriaceae > Paludibacterium. Next base: position 9,325 of record NZ_JAFAND010000114.1, read on the forward strand.
CCGTTGCAGCCTGGTCGACGTGACGGTGCAGGTGGATATCGACGGGTTGCGCCACTTGCTGGCGGCGCATTTGCCGGATGAGCGCGAGATTCAAGTCGGCGCGGCCGCGCACTTGCCGGTGCTCAGCGGCACTGTGTCCGACGGCGTGGCGGCGGAGCAGGCATTGACGCTCGCGCGCCAGTTCATCGCCAGCGCGCGCTCGATCAGCCGCGACGACAAGGGGATGGGCGGCTTGCAAGGGGAGGTCATCAATCTGCTGCGGGTGGCGGCGCCGCAGCAGGTGATGCTGGAAGTCAAAATCGCCGAGGTATCGAAAAACCTGCTATCGCAATTGGGCATCAGCGGCAGCCTGTCCGGCGGCATCGGCAATATCGGCCTCGGTCTGACCAGCAGTTTACTCAACACGGCCAAGGCAAGCAGCCTGTTGGCCCTGGTCGGCGCGCGCGGCCAGTTGGGGGTGACCGCGGAAAAGAGCGATGGCTTGGTCAAGGTGTTGGCGGAGCCGAACCTGGTGGCGGTCAGCGGCCAGCCGGCGCACTTTCTCGCCGGTGGAAAAATCTTTCTGCCGGTGCCGCAGGACAGGGACAAGGTCGTGCTGCAGCAAGAACCCTTCGGCGTCGGCCTGACCTTTACCCCCACCGTGCTGCGTCAGGGACTGATTCATCTGCAGGTGGCGCCCGAAGTGTCCGAGCTGTCGGAAAGCGGTGCCAGCATCAAGCGGCACAAGGACGAAGCCTGGACGTTGCCGGTGATCACCACCCGGCGCGCGCAAACCAGCGTGCAGGTGTATGACGGCCAAAGCTTCGCTATCGGCGGCCTGCTGAAGAACAACGTCACCGGCACGGTGAAAGGGCTGCCCGGCCTGATGGATCTGCCCATCCTGGGCGCCTTGTTCCGCAGCACCGATTACCGCAACGAACGCACCGAGCTCGTGTTCATCGTCACGCCACGGCTGGTGCGCGGCATGCCGGCGCCGCCGGCGCTGCCGACCGATACCTTCGGCCAGGTCGACGGCAACAAGGTGCTGCTCGATGGCCGTTTCGAAGGCGCGCAGCCGGCGGGCAAGGCGGCCGCGCCCGCCCCTGCCGACAAGGAGATTTCCCCATGAAGATTGTTTCGATGCGCATCTCGTCGCTAGCACTGGTCTTCGTTATCGCGCTGAGCGCCTGCGGCTTTAGCACAACGCCGCGCGCCGATGCGCGTTTCGGCCAGTCGCTGCGCGCGTTGCAGACGCAGCAGACCATTCACCCTCAAGGCGCGCCGAACCAGGCGCAGCTGCCGGCGCTGGCCGGCGACGTGGCGGTCGAAGCACAACGGCAATACCGGGCGTCGTTCGCCGAGCGTGAGCAGAAGCCCGCCGCGACGGTCGTGGTGCGCGAGCAGATGCAATGAAGATCGTGTTATGGACGCCACTGGCCGAGGCCGTCGATCCGACGCTGCGCAACAGTCTGCGCGCGCATCGTTTGCGCGAGGTGCGCGCGCCGCTCGACGCGCTGACAGGCCAAGCCGACGTTTTGTGCCAAGCCGACCTGCTGCTGGTTTGGACCGATGCGCCGAGCGATGTCGATTGGGCGGCGCTGGCGCAGGCCAGCCCGCTGTTTCCCGCCGCGGGCTGCGTGTTGTTGTGCGCCGCCATGTCGGCGCCGCAGCTGCGCCAGGCGATGCGCGCCGGTGTGCGACTGGCGCTGGAATGGCCGCGCGAGGCGGACTTGTTGCCGGACGAATTGGCACGGCTCGCCGACGCGCAACCGCGCGAAGCCGGCGCGGCGGGCCGGGTGCTGACCTTTTGCTCGGCCGGCGGCGGCAGCGGCGTCAGCCTGGTGGCGGCCAATTTTGCCGTGGCCTGCGCGCTCAGACGGCGGGAGCGCGTGCTGCTGGTCGATTTGTGCCAAGGCTTCGCCAACAGCCACCTCTACCTGACCGCCGGTCTGCCGGCGCGCACCGTGCTTGACCTCTGCGGCCAGGTGGCGCGGTTGGACGCCGCCTTGTTCGCCGCCGGCTTGGTCAATGTCATGCCGGACGTCGACTTGCTGCCGGGGCCGCTCGACCCGGCCGCGGCCGGCGACATGACCCCGGCGCAAATCGACGCCGTTCTGGCGCTGGCGTGCCAGCTGTACGACTGGGTGGTGATCGATATCGGCCAACGCTTCAGCCCGGTGAGCATGAGCGCGCTCGACCGCAGCACGAGGGTCAACGTGGTGCTGCAGCCGACGGTGCCGCATCTGTCCGCCACGCACCGGCTGGTCGAGATGCTGCAGGGACTCGGGGTGGCGCACGCGCACATCACCGCCTGGCTCAATCGTTACGACGCCCGGCGCGCGGCGCTGCAGCCGGCGTTGCTCGGAGAAAAGCTGGGCTGCGGGCCGTTGCTGGTGTTGCCGGACGATCCGGCGCCGGTGGCGCAGTCGGTGTTGCTCGGCAAGCCGTTGCCGGTTTGCGCCGCCAAGAGCGCGCTGGCGCGGGCGCTTTGGTCGGCCGTGGCCCACGTCGGGCCGCCGCTGTTGACGCCGGTGGCGCCGCCCGCCTTTTGGCGCCGGTTTTTCACACGTTGGATGAGAGAGAACCCGTAAGCGATGACTTCTTTGCGAGAAAAAATCCTTAAGTCTGTCCCGGCGCCCGCGCCGATTGTCCAATGCGCGCCGGCGGCGCCCGTGGCGGCGGTGGCGACGGCAGAACAGTTGGCGTACCAGCGCATCAAGATGAACGTGCACGGCATCCTGATCGACCGCGTCGAACTGGACAAGCTCAACCGCTTGCCCGAGGAGCAGGTGCGCCAGGAGCTGGCGCGCCTGGTCGGGGCGATCGTGGCGGAGGAGCGCATGCTGCTCAACGACGCCGCGCGCAAGCGGCTGGCGCAGGACGTGTTTGACGAGATGTTCGGCTTGGGCCCGCTGGAGCCGTTGCTGCGCGATCCGACCGTGTCGGACATCCTGGTCAACAACAGCCGCAGTGCCTACGTCGAGCGTCATGGCCGGTTGCAACCGGTGGATCTGGTGTTTCACGACGATGCGCATCTGCTCAAGATCATCGAGCGCATCGTCTCCCGTCTGGGGCGGCGCATCGACGAGGCATCGCCCATGTGCGACGCGCGCCTGCCGGATGGGTCGCGCGTCAACGCGGTCATTCCGCCGGCCGCCGTCGACGGCCCCTGCCTGTCTATCCGGCGTTTTCCGGCGCAAAACCTGACGGTGGAGGATTTGGTGCAGTCCAAGAGCCTGACCGCCGAAATGGCCGCCATGCTGCAATATGCCGTGCACGCCAAGCTCAACGTGGTGATTTCCGGCGGCACCGGCTCGGGCAAGACCACGCTGCTCAATTTGCTTTCCGCCGCCATCGCGCCGAACGAGCGGGTATTGACCATCGAGGACGCCGCCGAACTGGCGCTGCGGCAGCCGCATGTGCTGCGGCTGGAAACCCGGCCGCCGAACATCGAGGGCAAGGGCGAGGTGACGCAGCGCGATCTGGTGAAAAACGCGTTGCGCATGCGCCCGGACCGCATTGTGCTGGGCGAGGTGCGCGGCGCCGAGGCGCTCGACATGCTGAACGCCATGAACACCGGCCACCACGGCTCGATGACCACGCTGCACGCCAATACCCCGCGCGACGCGCTGGTGCGGCTCGAACACATGGTCAGCATGGCCAACGCCAACCTGCCGATCCGGGCGTTGCGCTATTTGATCACCGCCGCGGTCAACCTCGTCGTGCAGGTGGTGCGGCAATCCGATGGCACGCGCCGCGTGGTGAGCGTGCAGGAAGTCACCGGCATGGAGGGCGAGGTGATCAGCATGCAGGAGCTGTTCAAATTCGCGCGCACCGGAGTCGACGATCGGGGCAAGGTGTTGGGCTATTTCTGCGCCACCGGCGTACGGCCGCGCTGCTACGAGAACATTCTGCTGGCGGGCCATGCCTTGCCGGAACGAACCTTCGACCCGGCCTGGCGGGTCGAGGCGTAGGCGGAAAGGCGCAGGCGATGACGAACGTATGGACCTTGGGGGGGCTCGCCATGGCGGGAGCGGGGTGCTTCGCCTATGGGATGTCGCAGTGGCGTGGCGCCGGCGGCATGGCGCTTAAGCTGGAGGCGCGTCTGCAGGCGCTGTGCGCCCGTCCGGCGCCAGGCTCGGCCATGGAAACCATCGCGCGGCATGACCCCAATCGGTGGTCGCCCTGGTCGCGCCGCCTGCTGGCGTGGTTCCCCCGGCTGGAAGGGTGGAATAAGCGGCTGCGCCAGTCGGGATCGGCCTGGCCCGTGTCCCGGCTCATCGGTGCGGCGCTAGCTGCCGGTTTGGCCGGCGCGCTGTTGGCGGCGGGCGTTGGGGCGATGGCCTGGTCCTGGCCGCTGGCGGCGCTGGCGGCGGGCATGCTGCCGTTTTGCTGGGTGGGGCAGCGCGCCAGGCGGCAGGCGAACCGGTTCGACGCGCAATTGCCGGAAGCGTTGGCGCTGATCAGCCGGTCGCTGCGCGCGGGGATGACCCTGCCCGCGACCCTGGCCATGGTGGGCGACGAATTCGCCGCGCCGCTCGGCCCGCATTTCCGGCAGTTAAGCGATGAGCTGGGGTATGGCGCGGCGTTCGGCGAGGCGCTGGACCACCTGGCCGCCAACGCGCCGAGCGAGGTCTTGCGCTACGTCATCAGTGCCATGGCCGTGCAGCGCGAAGTCGGCGGCAATCTGGCCGAACTGACCGCCAATGTGGCCGAAGTGATGCGCCTGCGTTTGCGCATGAACGATAAGGTCAGAGCGCTGACCGCGGAGGGCCGCCTATCCGCGGTGCTGTTGACCGCGTTGCCGCTTGGCATGCTGGCGCTGCTGGCTGTGCTCAATCGCGACTACGTCAGCGTGTTCTGGACCGATGAGACCGGGCGGATGCTGCTGGCCGCCATGTTGGTCATGGTGATGCTCGGCAACCTGATGATGCGGCGCATGGCACGCATTCGCTATTGAATTCAAGGAGACACGACGGTGCGTTTACTGACTTTGGCCGTGTTGCTGACCGTGTTTGTGGCGGTCGTGGCCGTGGGCACCCGGTTGTTGCTGCGCTGGCTGCCGGATCCCCAGCTGTGGTGGCGGCTGGCGGCGCTGGCGCCGCGGGCGGACCGGACCGGGGCGCCGCCGCCTGCCATGCGGCTGATGGTCATGCTGCGGCGTATGGTTGAGCCTGCTGAAGACCAGGGCATCGCGCTGCGCCTGGCGCAGGCCGGCTGGCGCTCGGAGGCGGCGCTGACGGTTTTCTATGGCGGTAAGAGCCTGCTGTTGCTGACCTTGCCGTTGATAGCCTGGTTCTGTTTGCCCGATGGGGTGAGCGGGGTGAACCGGCTGCTGGTGCTGCTGCTGGCGGCGGTCAGCGGTGTTTTTGTCCCCAATTGGCTGCTCGGCCGCCATGTGGCGGCACGTAAGCAGCGCCTGCAAAACGCCTTACCGGATGCGTTGGAACTGTTGCGCGTGTGTATCGAAGCCGGCTTGGGCTTCGATAGCGCGCTGACGCGCGTGACGCGCGAGCTGAGTGACGATTGCCGCGATTTACGCGACGAGTTCGGTCTGTTGCTGTTGGAAATCGACGCTGGCGTGGCGCGCGCCCTGGCACTGCGGCGCATGGCCGCGCGCGCCGGGCTCGAAGACTTCTCCGCCTTGGTGACCTTGCTGGTACAGGCGGAGCGTTTCGGCACGCCGATCGGCGAGGCGCTGAAAGTCTATACCCGCGAGATGCGCCTCAAGCGCCAGCAGCGTGCCGAGGAACAGGCAGGTCAGCTGGCGGTCAAGCTGCTGTTGCCGATGGGCCTGTTTATCTTCCCCGCTTTGTTTTGCGTGTTGCTGGGGCCGGCGATCTTGCGTGTCTCGCGGCAGTTGCTGCCGGTATTGGGGGGCTCGGCATGAACAAATCGTTGCCGCGCGAAAGCGGTGCGGCGCTGATCGAATTTGCTTTGGTGGCGCCGCTCTGCATGCTGTTGCTGCTTGCCGTGTTGGAGCTCGGCGCGTTGATGTGGGCGCGCTTGAGTCTGCAGCACGCGGTACGCGAGGCCGGCCGCTTTGCCCTGACCCTGCGGGACGGGCCGGCCGAGCCGCGCGACCGGCACATCGTCACGCTGCTCCATGACGACTCGTTCGGCGTCTATGCGCGTCTGCAACAGCGCTGCGTGACGACCACACTGAATGGCGGCAATCCTTCCGCCTGCCTGAACCCCGCGCGCGGGGCCGCACCGGCGGTCTTTGGCGCGGCCAATGACCGCGTGCGCTTAGCCGTGCGGGGCTGCTGGCCGTTGCTGACGCCGCCGCTTGCGGCTTTCTTCCCGCGCGGCGTCGATTGTTTTGACGCCTCGACCGTGTATCGGAACGAACCGTGAAGCCCCCCCGCGTCCTCGACCAGGCGCGCGGCGGCGTGCTGATCGAGTTTGTCTTGCTGTTGCCGGTGTTGCTGCTGCTGGCGTTGCCGCTCGTCGATTACGGGCGCGCGATCTGGGCGCCCGTCGCCTTGAACGACGCCACGCGCGCGCTGGCCAATTGGCTGTCGCGCGAGCCAGCCGCCGGTCTGCCCTTGCCGCAACGCCTGCAGCAGGCGGTGGCGGCTATGCATGGCGTTGCCGATAGGGGCGATGATCGGTGCTTCGTCGTCACTTGGCTGGTAGGCGGGGCGGGGGGGGCGGCATCCCGCGCGTCGGCGCGCTGGCCAGAGACCTGCCGGATCGAGACCGCCGCGCGCGCGCCATTGGCACAGCGCAGTCTGCCCCAATTGGCGCCGGGCCAGCAGGCCTATGTGGTCGAGGCGTTCGGCAACCAGCCGCCGATTTTCCTGCGCGGCGTGCTGGGGGCGGCTGCGCCGCCAACGGCCGTCTATGCGCGCGCGGTGTTTTGAGGAGGGGGGCATGCGGCGGCAACGACTTGACGATGGGCGACGTGAGCGCGGCGCGGTGACCTTGATGGCGGCGTTCGGCATGGTGGCGTTGATCGGTTGTGCCGGTCTGGCGCTGGATGGCGGCATGGCCTATTTGACGCGCGCGCGCCTGTCGAGCGCCGTCGACGGCGCCGCGCTGGCCGCCGGCCGCGTGTTGGTACTGGGGGGGCGATTCGCCGAGGCCGAATCGGTCGCGCAAGCCTATTTCGACAGTGCGTATTTCGCCCAGGCTTATGCCGCCGGCCTCACGCCGGTCAAATTGAACCTGCGGCTCCTGTCGCAGAGGCCACTGCATTTGCAGGTGTCGGCCCAAATCCGCCAACCGCTGTATTTGATGCCGGTGCTGGGGATGCGCGACATGGCGATCGCGGCCGAGGCCGAGGTGGCCAACACGCGCCGGCAGCCGGCCACGGCGGGTTCGCCGGCGGTCTCGCGGCGCAAAGGGGTGGACTTGATGATGGTCACCGACATGTCTAGCTCGATCTTGCATTCATCGGACTGGGTGCACGTGGTCAGAGAGTCGAAAAAGGTGTTCGAGTCATTGGATGCGCGCAGCGACCGTGTCGCCCAGATCATCTATGGCGACGGCGTGAAAACGCTGTTGCCTTTCCAGCCGCGCCCCGGCTTCGATCTGGCGGAAATGCGCCGTCTTAACGGCGTGATGCAGACGCCGAACGTGCCGGAGCTCGATGGCGGCGCCGGGGGCGGCACCGCCACCGGGCCCGCGCTGGCACAGGCCAACGAGGCGCTGGCGCGCCTGCCGGCCCGGGCGCCGCTGCCGGTATTGCTGTTGTTCACCGACGGCGTCGCCAATCTGCAGTGCATGGACCCGCGCCGGCCGGGCGACGCGTTGTCCGTGCCCTGCCGCCGCATTGGCGTGCCGGTCTCGCAGTCCAGCAACGAGACGGTGGCGCAGATGCGCGAGGGCATCCGCGCCGCGCTCGATCGCGGCACCACGGTGTTGATCGTCGGCTACGGTCGGGAGTTGCGCGGCACGCCGCACCCAGTGCCCGAAGGCATCAAGAGCGGCGAAGCGTGGCTGCTGGACGCGCTGGCTCAGCCGGGCGAGGCGCCGCGCCTCGATGCCAACCAGACCTACAGCAACGGCAATGGCATGTACTGCTGGTCGGGCGATCCGGTCGGGCTGAAGGCG
>NZ_JAFAND010000055.1 GCF_019232825.1 Paludibacterium sp.
GGTTCGGGGAGCGTTCGCTCCCCGCCTCCAGGTTAGGGTGTTAATCGGCGGTCAACACCAAGCATCCCGCCACCTCGCGCAGGCGCGCGGCGTTTTTCAGGTATAACCACGACGACTGGGCATCGACCGGCATCGACGCCCAACTCAAGCGGCTATCGAAAATCAGCCGGCGCACGTCGGGGTTGGGGAGGGTTTGCCGTGGTTCGCACAAGACCGAAATCAGTGTCAGTAACTGCTGCTGACGCAGACGGCGGTTTGTCGGGGTGGAAGGAAGTGCATTAACATCGCAGATAGCCATCTGACTCTCCGGTAAAGAGTTGGTTGGTTAGCGGCTCTGGGGCGCTGATAACACCCCGGGGCCGCGCCTTTGGCAATGATCCGCCCAAAGCCCCACCAGATTAGTTTGCTCAACGGAAAACGGCAATTGGGCAGCTTGTCCGTAAATTCTGAAAGTTAAAATGCAAGGCGGGAGTAAAAGCAAAACCTTTAAAGGCGGGAGTAGAAGCAAAACCTTAACGGCGGGAGTAAAAGCCGGGACGTTGTTGCCACTCCCGCTTTCAAGGTGTTGCCGTTACTCCCGCAGTGGCGGTTCGCGCAAGCGCAACGGCGGGAGTAAACGCCGGCTTCCACTCCCGCCTGATCAGAGGTGATCGCGGTAACGCCGCCGGCCATCCGGCATGCTGCGGTGTCTTCTGGCGAGCGGCGCGACGAGCATCAGCACCGCGGCCAGCAGTACCGGCCAATTGCCGTGGCGCATGTAGGGCGTCATGCCGCTGCGGCCCTCGGCGAATCCCATCAGTACCTGGCGCGTGAACGGCGCCGCGATCGCGTCGACCGCGCCGTCCGGGCGGATGATCGCCGTCATGCCGGTATTGGTCGCGCGCAGCATGAAGCGTCCGGTTTCCAGCGCGCGCGCCTGCGCCAACTGTAGGTGCTGGCTGGCGGCGTTGCTTCTGCCGAACCAGGCCAGGTTGCTGACGTTGGCGAGCAGGGTGGCGTGGGCTGCCGGGCCGATCAACTCTTCGCCGAAACTATCCTCGTAGCAGACGTTGAAGGCGACCAGCTGGCCCGCGAGCGCCAGCGGCGCCTGATTTTCTCCGCCGCGGCTGAAGCCGGACATCGGCATGTTCATCCACTGATACAGCCAGCCGGTGATCCAGGGCAGCGGCACGAATTCGCCAAACGGCACCAAATGGTCCTTGGCATAGTAGGGCAGACCCGGCGTGGTCAGCGCGACCACCGCGTTGAGATAGCCGTTCGGATCCTTGTCGCTCCTGCGCGGAACGCCCACCGCCACGGCCATGCCATTGTGGTTGGCCAGACTTTGCAGGATCTGTACATAGTTCGGCGGCAGCTCATTGAACAGCGCGGGCAGCGCGGTTTCCGGCAAGATCATCAAATCGGCGCGGGTATCGGCTACTTGGCGGCCATAGAGCTGCAGCGTGGATTCGAAGCTGATCGGATCCCATTTCAGCGACTGCGGCACGTTGCCCTGCGCCAGCGCGACGGAAATCGGCTTGCCCACCGGCGTGGTCCAGGCGATCGGCTTGAGCGCCAGACCGCCGCACCAGACGAGCAGCATGCCGGCGCCCAGGCTCAAGCGCCACCACTTGCCGGTCAATAGCATCAGTTGCAGCGCGCCGGCGAAGAGCGCCACCAATAGCGTCACCAGCAAAATACCGCCGACAGGCGCGTACCCTGCCAGCGCGCTTTCGGTGATCTGCGAATAACCGACTTGTCCCCAGGGAAAGCCGGACAATATCCAACTGCGCAGCCACTCGGTCAGCGTCCAGGCGGCCGGGAACAGCAACAGCCAGCGCATCCAGGGGGGAGTGTCGCAACGGTCGCCGACGCGCACCGTCATCCAGGCGGCCAGACCGGGATAAAGGGCCAGATAGGCCGGAAGCAGCACGGTCAGCGGGCCGGCGAGCCACGTGGGCATGCCGGCGATGTCATGCAGCGAGACGAAAATCCAGTTGAAGTTGCACAGGTAAGACGACACGCCCCAGGCATAGCCGAGCCAGAAGGCCTGCCGGCCGCCGCGCGACAGGGTATGGGCCAGGATCGCCAACGACAGCGGCATGACCCAGTAAATGCGATAAGGCGCGAAGCCCAGGACGGTGATGACGCCGGCCAATGTGGCCAGAATCAGCAACAGCGCCAGACGCATGGCGTGAGATCGTTCGGGGGTCACTGTGAGAGTTTTTCTACCAGAAGGGTTTGCAGGCGCCGGCTGTCGGCCTTGATGACGGTGAAGCGCATGCCGTCCGATTCCTGGCTGTCGCCGCGTTTGGGGACGTGGCCGAACATCTCCAGCACCAGGCCGCCGATGGTGTCGACGTCGTCGCTGGCGAAGCGCGTGCCGAAAAAGTCGTTGAAGACGTCGATTTCCGTCAGCGCGCTGACGCGGAAGCGTTGGCCGCGCACCGGCACGATCTGTTCCTCGGTGTCCGGGAAGTCGGTTTCGTCCTCGATGTCGCCGACGATCTGCTCGATGACGTCTTCGATGGTGACGAGTCCGGCCACGCCGCCGTATTCGTCCACCACGACCGCCAAGTGATTGCGCGTGCTGCGGAATTCTTTCAACAGCACGTTCAGCGGTTTGGACTCGGGCACGAACACCACCGGGCGCAGCACTTTGGCCAAGTCGAATGTCTCGGGGTTGTGAAAGTAGCGCAGCAAATCCTTGGCCAGCAAGATGCCGATCACGTCGTCCCGGTCCTCGCCGGTGACCGGAAAGCGCGAATGGCCGCTGTCGATCACCATCGGCAAGAAGCGCTCGATCGGATCCGCCTGCCGGATCACATTCATCTGGCTGCGTTGAATCATCACGTCGCCGACGGTCAGCTCGCCGACCGCCAGCACCCCTTCGATCATGCCGAGCGCGTCGGCGTCGAGCAGGTTGCGCGCATAGGCGGCGTGGAGCTGCTCGACCAGTTCTTCGCGGTCCTCTGGTTCGTGTTGAAACAAATCCGATAGCCGTTCAAGCCAATTGGGGCGGGGTTTACTGGGGTCTTCCATGATGTTTAGGCGTGCTCCTCGCCGTAGGGGTCTGGGTATCCTAGCCGCTTCACGATGACGGTTTCAAGCGCCTCCATGGCCTCGGCCTCGGCGTCCTCGATGTGATCGAACCCTTGCAGATGCAACATGCTGTGCACCACCATGTGCGCGCAGTGCGCCGCCAGCGTTTTGCCCTGTTCGCGCGCCTCGCGCTCGATGACCGGCGCTGTCAGCACGATATCGCCGAAGAGCGGCATGCCCGGCAGCGGATCATCGCCCTCGTTGAGCGCGAAGGTCAAGACATTGGTCGCGTAATCCTTGCCGCGGTAATCGCGGTTGAGCGTGCGCCCTTCGGCTTCGTCCACCACGCGCAAGCCGATCTCGGCCGTATCGACACCGGCTTGCAAGGCGGCCGCGGCCCAGCGCGTCAGCGTTTCGGCATCGGGCCAGCCGGCCGGCGCGACGACATATTCCACGTTCAGGTCGAGCCGCGCGGGCCGGGCCTTTCTAGTTCTTTGCTTGGCGATCTTCATGCTGCCCTTGCCATTGTTCGTAGGCGTCGACGATCTTCTGCACCAGCGGATGGCGCACCACGTCGTCGCTCTGGAAATGTTGAAAATGAATGCCGCGGATCGTGCCCAAGATGCGCTCCACTTCGATCAGTCCGCTTTTCTGGTGGCGGGCCAGGTCGATCTGGGTGACGTCGCCGGTGATGACCGCGCGCGAGCCGAAGCCGATGCGGGTCAGGAACATCTTCATTTGTTCCGGCGTGGTGTTCTGCGCTTCGTCGAGAATGATGAAACTGTTGTTGAGCGTACGCCCGCGCATGTAGGCCAGCGGCGCGATCTCGATCAGTCCCTTCTCGAACAGCCGGGTCACCTTGTCGAATCCCATCAAGTCGTAGAGCGCGTCATAGAGCGGGCGCAGATACGGGTCGACCTTCTGCGCCAGGTCCCCGGGTAGAAAACCCAGTTTCTCCCCCGCCTCGACCGCCGGGCGTACCAGAATCAGGCGCTTGACCTGATCGCGCTCCATGGCGTCGACCGCGCAGGCGACCGCCAGGTAAGTCTTGCCGGTGCCGGCCGGGCCGATGCCGAAGGTGATGTCGTGCGCCAGGATGGCCTTGATGTAGTCGGCCTGGCGCGGCGTGCGGCCGCGCAGTTCTCCGCGGCGCGTATGCAGCAGCGGGCGCTCCTCATGCTCGGCGTGCGGCATCTGGCGCCGGATCTCGACCAGGCAAAGCTGCACGTCCTCGATATCGAGCGGCACCTTTTCCGCCTGCAGATAAAGCTCGGCTAGCGCTTGCGACGCCACGCGCGCGAGCTCGCCCTGGATCTTGAACTGCTCGCCGCGACGCTGGATGCTGACGTCCAGCGCGGTTTCGATCTGTTTCAGGTTTTCATCCAGCGGCCCGCACAAGTTGGCCAGCCGCTGGTTGTCGATGGGGTTGAAACTAAGGGGTTCGCTGAGCAAGTTGGATTGTTCTCCGTGGGTGCCGATGGCCATCGCTGCCGCGGCCTTCATCCTATCGTAGTCGGTCGGCGCTTAGTCGGCGATCACCGCTTCGCCCAACAGCGAATGGGGGTTGGCCTCGACGATGCGCACGTCGACCATCTGATTGATCAACCGTGGGTGGCCGGGGAAATTGACGACACGATTGTTGGCCGAGCGCGCCGCCAGTTGGCCTGGTTCGCGTTTGCTCTGTCCTTCGACCAGCACGCGTTCCACTTGGCCGACCATCGATTGGTTGATGCTGTAGTTCTTGGCCTCGAGCAGCTCGTTGAGCGCCGTGAGCCGGCGCACCTTGTCCTCATGCGGCGTGTCGTCCGTCAGGTTGGCCGCCGGCGTGCCGGGGCGCGCGCTGTAGATGAACACGTAGCTCAAATCGAATTCGAGATCTCGCACCAGCTTGAGGGTGGCCTCAAAATCGGCATCGGTTTCGCCGGGGAAGCCGACAATGAAGTCCGACGACAGGCAGAGATCGGGGCGCGCGGCGCGCAGCTTGCGGATGATCGACTTGTATTCCAGCGCCGTATAGCCCCGCTTCATCGCCATCAGTACCCGGTCCGAGCCGCTTTGTACCGGTAAATGCAGGTGCGACACCAGTTTGGGCAGCGTGCGATAGCAGTCGATCAGGCGGTCGGTGAATTCGCGCGGATGGCTGGTGGTGAAGCGCAGGCGTTCGATGCCGGGAATTTCGTGCACGTACTCCAGCAGCATGGCGAAGTCTGCGATGCCGCCATCGGCCATGGCGCCGCGGTAGGCGTTGACGTTCTGCCCCAAGAGCGTGACTTCCTTGACGCCCTGCTGCGTGAGGCCGGCCACTTCGGTCAGCACGTCCTCGAACGGCCGCGACACCTCTTCGCCGCGGGTATACGGCACCACACAGTACGAGCAGTACTTCGAGCAGCCTTCCATGATCGATACGAACGCCGCGCCGCCCGTGACCTTGGCCGGCGGCAGGTGATCGAATTTCTCGATTTCCGGAAAGGAAATGTCCACTTGGGCGTTGCCGGTTTGGCGGCGCGAGGCGATCAGGGCCGGGAGCCGGTGCAGCGTCTGCGGTCCGAACACCATGTCGACATAAGGCGCGCGCTTGATGATCTGCTCGCCCTCCTGCGAGGCGACGCAGCCGCCGACGCCGATCAACAGGTCGGGCTTTAGCGCTTTGAGCTGGCGTACGCGCCCGAGGTCGGAGAAGACCTTTTCCTGGGCCTTTTCACGCACCGAGCAGGTATTGAATAAAATGACGTCGGCATCTTCTGGCGAGTCGGTCTTGACCATGCCTTCCATGCTGCCGAGCACGTCGAGCATTTTGTCCGAGTCGTACTCGTTCATCTGGCAGCCAAAGGTTTTGATAAATACTTTCTTCATTGCAATCGGTAGCGCCTGTGGTGTCGGCTAGCCGCGCGCCCGATGCAAAAAGCCCGTTGAACCGGCTCAACGGGCGGAGGATCCTCGCGGTCCAAGGGCGTGCGCCTTTCCGGCGGATACGTATTCAAACCGCTGATTATACGGCTAAAACCGGAAAATTCGCCAGTAGTTCCCTAGGGGGGACGGCCGCCGCGCTTAGGAATGAGGGGATATCAGCCGCGTCGCAAGCGTAGCAAAGTGATTTCCGACGGCGCGAAAAGGCGCACTGGCGGTCCCCAATATCCTGTGCCGCGGCTGGTGTAAATCTGCAGCCGGCCAATGCGGTGCAATCCCGAGACGAAGGGCTGCTGCAGCGGAACCAGCCAGTTCCATGGCGCGAATTGTCCGCCGTGGGTATGCCCAGACACTTGCAGGTCAAAGCCGGCCGCCGCCGCGGCCGTGGCGCTCCTTGGCTGGTGCGCGAGCAGGATGCGCGCCGCGGCCTCGGCCGGCGCGCCTGACAGCGCGGCACGCGGATCGCTGGGCGCGCCCCCCTCGAAATGGCTGGCCGAATAGTCGGTCACGCCGGCCAGCACCAGGCTGGCCGTGCCCCGGCGCAATACCACATGGCTATTTTCCAACACCGTCAGCCCCTGTTGCCGAAAGACGTTGATCCACTCGCGTGCCCCGGCGTAATACTCGTGATTTCCTGTGACCAGATACACGCCCTCGCGTCCCGTCAGATCGGCGAGAGGACGGACATGCGCCGCCAACTGGCGCACGCTGCCGTCCACCACATCGCCGGTGATGACGACCACATCGGCGTCCAGCGCATTGGTGGCGCGCACGATGCGCGCGAGATAGCCGCGCTTGATGGTGGGACCGACGTGAATGTCGCTGAGTTGGGCGAGGGTGAATCCCTCCAGCTCGGGCGGCAAGTCCGCGAGCGCGACGTCGACCCGGCGCACGGCCGCCGTGCGCCGTGCGTTGTAGATACCGATGACGAGCAGTAGCGGCGCGAGCACGGCGACACCCTGCGCCGTCAGTTTTGACAACAGCACGAGCCGTGACGGCATGAACAGCCAAAGGAGCGCCAGCAGCGCGTCGCGCGCCACCGTCAGACTCAGCGTCAACGAGAAGAGCCCTAGCCAGCACAGCCCGATCCAGGAAAGCGCGTCAACCTGCCGCGACGGCTTGAGCGCGCGAAGCAGCAGCGATGATGGCGTCGCCAGCGCCGACACAAGCAGGGCGAGCACCACGGCTGGCGGGGCGCCGAGTCCATCCGGCGCGGCCAGCAGCCGCCAGCCGATATAGAGATGCAGCGACAGTGACAGCGAAAAAATAATCAGCAGCACACGGCGGGGCGGCATTGTGACCTCGGTCATTAATAATGTTGGCGGGATCGACTATAAACGTCTTACGACATTTTCAACATCCAACCGGCGAGCCTACTTGGCGCCGCACGAGGAATTTCCTATGGCCATGCCTTCTCACGTCGTGTTGTACGTCGACAATCCGGGAGCCAGCGCGGATTTTTATTCGGCCGTGCTGGAGGAGATGCCGGTCAGCGCCAGCGCGTCGTTCGTGCTGTTCGAGCAAGACGAGGGGTTGCGGCTGGGGTTGTGGTCGCGCGAGTGCGTCGAGCCGGCCGCCACGATCGCCGGCGGCGGCGCCGAGCTGGTGGTGGTGGTCGAGGATGAGGACGCCGTCGACCGCCGTTACGAGGCGTTGTCGCAGCGGGGGCTGTGCATCATTCAACCGCCGCAGGATATGGAGTATGGCCGCAGCTTCGTATTGCTCGATCCCGACGGTCACCGCGTGCGGCTGATGATGCCGTTCTGATCGAGATCTAAAGCAGCGCTTCGATGCGCGCCGCCAGCGCCGACGGTTTGGTCATGGGCGCGAAACGCGCCACCACGCGCCCCTCGCGGTCGATCAGGAATTTGGTGAAGTTCCAATGAATGCGCCCCAGGCCGAATAGGCCGGGTTGGGCGCGTTTCAACGCCCGCCAGAGCGGGTGGGCGTGCGCGCCGTTAACCTCGATCCGTTCGGCCATTGGGAAATCGACGCCATAGTTCTTCTGGCAAAAGGCGCCGATCTCGTCATGGCTGCCGGGGTCCTGGTGGCCGAACTGGTTGCAGGGGAAACCCAGCACCACCAGCCCGCGTTCGCGATAGCGTTGGTACAGCGCCTGCAAGCCGGCGAACTGCGGCGTGAAGCCGCATCGGCTGGCGGTATTCACCACCAGCACCACCTTGCCGCGCAGCGACGGCAGATCGATCGGCTGGCCATCCAGGCCCTGTACCTCGTATTGAAACAAATCTTGGCGCATGGCGGGGTCCCCATTCGGTATGGCGATCATGCTGCCACGCGCGCGCCTGTTGCGCAATGAGAATCATTTGCGCTGAAGTCTCGGGCGGTTAGGGTCCTTAGGGCACCTCATGGCCGCAAGCGGCCTCCAAAATGGCGTACCACTGCTGGCGCTCCAGCGTCACGGCGGCTGCGGCCACGGCGTCGCGCACCACCTCGATGCGGCTGCTGCCGGTCAGCGGCAGCGGTCGGCAGGGCAGCTGCATGATCCAGGCGTAAACCAGCGTCGCCGGCGAGACGCTCAGTTCGGCCGCAATCATGGCCAGGCGATCCTGAACGGCTTGGGCGCCCGCATCGCCGGCAAACAAGAGCCCGCCTCCCAGCGCCGACCAGATCATCGGCGCCACGCCGTGATGCTGCAGGCAGTCGAACTGGCCATCGGTCAGCGGCGACAGATGCAGCGGCGAAAACTCGACTTGATTGGTCACCAGCGGGATGCGGCTGTTCAGCGCCTCGAACTGCGCTGGCGTGAAGTTGGACACGCCGAAATGGCGTACTTTGCCATCGGCGCGCAGCCGTTCGAAGGCGCCCGCCATCGCGTCGTAATCCATCAACGGGTCCGGGCGGTGAATCAGCAGCAGGTCGAGCGTGTCCACCTGCAGTTCGGCGAGCGTGCGCTCGGTCGAGGTGACGATATGCGCCGCGCTGGTGTCGTAATGCTTGATGCGGTGTTCTGGCCGGTGGGGGGAAAGGAGCTTGATGCCGCACTTGCTGACGAGCTGGATCTGGCGCTTGAGCTCGGGGGCATGGGCCAGCGCGGCGCCGAACAGCTGTTGGCATTGGTAGCTGCCGTAAATGTCGGCATGGTCGAATGTGGTGACGCCCAAGGCGATGCACTGTTCGATGAAGCGGACGCGCTCGGCGAGCGGCAGGTTCCAATCGGCCAGACGCCACATGCCGGCGACGATGCGGGAAAAAGTCGGTCCATCCTGACGAAGGGTAATGCGGGGGCAATCCATGGCATCTCCAAAATAGAGGGGTATGAGCGTCGGGTGTTTGAGGGGCGGCTAGAAGATCGAGTTGCCGGCCAGCGTGGTAAAACGCTCCAGCGCCATGCCGCCGGCGAGCGAGTTGCCGTTGACATCGAGACCGGGCGACCAGACGCAAATGGCCAGTTCGCCCGGCACGATGGCGACGATGCCGCCGCCGACGCCGCTCTTGGCCGGCAGACCGACCCGGTAGGCAAAATCCCCTGCCGCGTCGTAGGTACCGCACGTCAACAGTACGGCGCACATGCGTTTGGCCTCGCTGGCGGTCAGCAGGTGCTCGCCGCTTTGCGGCACGACGCCGCGGTTGGCCAGAAACAGCGCCGCCGTCGCCAGCTCGCGGCAGCTCATGGCAATGGCGCATTGGTGGAAGTAGCTGTCCAGCACGACCTCCACCGGCGATTGAATGCGGCCGAAGCTTTTCATGAAATGCGCCATCGCCGCGTTGCGGTGGCCGGTGGCGGCTTCGGACGCGGCGACTTCGTGATCGAAGTTGAGGTCGACCTGGCCGCTCAAGCGGCGCAGAAAATGCAAGATGGCCAAATGCGCGTTGACCGAGTGGCGGCATAACACGTCGGTGACGGTCAAGGCGCCCGCATTGATGAACGGATTGCGCGGTTTGCCTGACTCGTTTTCCAGCTGGACGAGCGAATTGAACGGGTTGCCGGACGGCTCGCGTCCGACCCGTTCCCACAGCCCGTCGCCCAGCTGGCGGAACGCCAGCGTCAGGGCAAACAGTTTGGAAATACTCTGAATGGAAAAACGCTGATCGGCCGCGCCCACCGAGAAATAACGGCCATCGAGGGTGACCACGCACATGCCGAATTGCGCCAGCGGGACCTTGGCGAGCGAGGGAATGTAGTCGGCGACGCGGCCCTGCCGAGTCAGCGGCTCGACCTCCTCGGCAATGGCGTTCAGGATCGCTTGGTAATCAACCTGCATGTGTTTTCACGCTTTGGGCAATCGAAGTTGCTTAAGCGTAGCGCAGTTGCACGGGGGCGTCTTTGATCTGGGTGGGGCGGGGAGGCAAGTGCGTGGTTGAAGTGATTCTATATTTTCATAAGTTATAATAAATAAATTCATAATTCTTTTTTGTTTCGTTTTGGCTGCGTTAGTCTGGCCCCATCCATCTGAATCAGGAGCCGGGCCATGACCGTTGCCGTATCCCCCCGTCTTGCCACGCCGGGCGCGCGCTGGCTCGATGCCGAACAGCGCGAGCGCGTGCGTCAATGGCAGCGGTCATGGTGGTGGCGCTGGTCGTTGCCCACCTGGGGCGTCATCGCGCTGATCTATGGCGGCTGGGCGGTCACCGTGCATTATTGGCGCGTGTTGCCCGCATGGTTCGCTTGGCCGTTGTTGATCGGTCTGACTGCCTGGCATCTATCGCTGCAGCACGAGCTGATCCATGGTCATCCGACACGTTGGCCATGGATCAATCATCTGCTGGGGATTGCGCCGTTGGCGGTGTTCTACCCGTTCGCGGTCTACCGCGACAGCCATCTGCAACATCACCTCGACGAGATGCTGACCTGGCCCGGCGCCGATCCGGAATCGTATTACGTGGCGCAGTCCGATTGGGGCCGCTTGCCGTCTTGGCGCCGGCGGCTGATCGCCGTGCGTCAGACGAGCCTTGGCCGATTGCTGATCGGACCGGCATGCAGCGTGGCAGCCATGCTGGCCGCCCAGCCGGCATGGCTTGCGCGTCGCGGCGGCGCAGGCGTGACGGCGTGGGCTTTGCACGTCGCCCTGTTGTTGCTTATGCTTAAGCAACTGTCATTACAAGGCTTGGCCCCTGGCGTCTACCTGCTGGGCGTGGCGTATCCGGCGCTGAGTCTGACCATGGTGCGCTCTTTGCTCGAACATCGTCATGCCGATGCCGTGCCGGCACGTTCCGTGCTGAACGAGGCCGCGTGGCCGTGGCGCTTGTTGTTTCTCAATTTGAACTACCACCTCGTGCATCACGACCTTCCCGGTGTTCCCTGGTTTGGGCTGGCGCGCGTCTATTTCGACCGGCGCGCCGACTATCGGCGCCGAAATCAGGATTTTTGCCTGACGGGTTATGGCGACCTGTTGTGGCGCCACGTACGGCGGCCCGTGTTGGATGCGCGGCATCCCGAAGCCGAACATGCGGCAGCAATGATTATGTGCGATTTCAAATGACAAATTAATTTTGATTACGTACAATATCAAGTGCCGGTCATTTACCTCCCTTGCAAAGGACTCTTTATGACGATTCTGCAACGCTTCCTCCCTCGCCGTTTGCTGTTGGCGCTGCTCCTGGCCGGCTCGGCGGCCCATGCCGCAGACAGTGTCACCGTCGGTTCCAAGATCGACACCGAGGGGGCGCTACTCGGCAACCTCATTCTCAAGGTGTTGCAAGCGCACGGCGTCAATACCGTCAACAAGCTGCAGATCGGCAACACCAAGGTGGTGCGTGCCGCTATCACCGCCGGACAGATCGATATCTACCCGGAGTACACCGGTAATGGCGCCTTCTTCTTCAACGCCGAGAAAGATCCGGCGTGGAAAAATGCCCGCGCCGGCTACGACAAGGTCAAGGCGCTCGATTGGCAGGCCAACCGTATCGTCTGGCTCGATCCGTCGCCGGCCAACAATACCTGGGCCATCGCCGTGCGCAAGGATCTGGCGCAAAGCCAGCAGCTGAAAACGCTCACCGATCTTGGCCGGTATCTGCAGCGGGGCGGCCGATTCAAGCTGGCCGCCTCGGCCGAGTTCATCGAGCGGCCGGACGCGCTGCCCGCCTTCCAGCAGGCCTACGGTTTTACCCTCAAACAAGACCAGCTGCTGTCATTGGCCGGCGGCGATACCGCCGTGACCATCAAGGCGGCGGCGGAGAACACCTCGGGCGTGAACGCCGCGATGGCGTACGGCACGGACGGCCCCGTGGCCGCCTTGGGGCTTGTGGTGCTGGAGGACGTCAAGGGCGTGCAGCCGATCTACGCGCCGACGCCGATCGTCCGTGGCGAGGTGCTCTCGCGGCTGCCGCATATTCGCGACTGGCTGCGTCCGGTGTTCCAATCGCTGACTGGGCCGACCTTGCAAGCGTTGAATGCCAAGATCGCCTTGGATGGACAAGACGCCGGCCGTGTGGCAGCGGACTATCTGAAAAGCCGCGGGTTCGTGAAATGAGCTTGCGATGACCTGGCGCGCGCCGGTGCCGGGGGCGTTGGCCCTCGGCACGTTGATTTCGCTGTGGAGCCTGCCGTTTGTCCGCTTTGCGCCCAACCGGTTGCTAACCGGCGATGGCCTGGCCTGGTGGCGGGCGCCGCTTGGGCTAGGGCATTGGGCGGCATTGTTGCCGTGTGGGCTGCTGTTGCTGGCATGGCGGGCACAAAGCCGCGCCACGCGTGTGGTCGGCTTGCCGGCCGCCGCGCTGTGGCTGGTCGCGCTGCCTTGGCTCGCCGGCATGGCGGCCCGGCAGATGGCGCCGGAAGTCGATGGCTTGGCTCGGGTATCGCTCGGCGCCGGTTTCTGGCTGTCTTGGGGATTGATGGCGCTGCTGCTGGGCGAGCTGTTGCGCGAAGCCGCGTGGCCGGTATGGCGCCGCGTGCTGTTGTGGGTCGGCGTTTTGCTGGCGCTGCTGGCGGAATTGTCGGGTGGCGCGCTCGACCATCTGTCCTTGTTGCGCGAGTACGCCAATCACCAGGATGCGTTTAATCTGGCCTTTGGCCAGCATGTGCAATTAGTCGCGCTCTCGGTCGCGCCGGCCGCGCTGTTGGGCGCCTCGCTTGGTCTGTTGGCGGCCCGGCGCAGCCGGGTGCAGGGGGCGTTGTTTGCCGTGCTCAACCTGATTCAGACGCTGCCGTCGATCGCCTTGTTCGGTTTGTTGGTGGCGCCGCTGGCTTGGCTCGGCGAACACGTGCCGGGGCTTGGCATCGCCGGCATCGGTATGGCGCCGGGGATATTGGCGCTGACGCTGTACTCGCTGCTGCCGATGACGCGCGGCACGCTGGCCGGTTTGCAGCAGGTGCCGGCCGCCGCCGTTGACGCGGCGCGCGGCATGGGCATGGGGTCGTGGCAGATCCTCTGGCAGGTCGAGCTGCCGCTGGCGTTGCCGGTGTTTCTGACCGGGCTGCGCATTACAGCGGTACAAGCGGTCGGGTTGGCCGAGGTGGCGGCGCTGATCGGCGCCGGCGGTTTCGGCGCCATCATGTTCCAGGGGCTGCTCGGCAGCGCGATCGATCTGGTGCTCCTCGGCGTGATCCCGGTCGTGGCGTTGGCGATCGCCGTCGATCTGTTGTTCAAGCTCATCATTGCGGGAGTGGCACGCCATGATTGAAATGACGCAAGTCAGCAAGACTTTTGGCGGCGCGCGGCCGGCGGTCGACGACCTGTCGCTCTCTATTGCCGCCGGAGAATTCGTGGTGTTGATCGGCTCTTCCGGCTCGGGCAAGTCCACGCTGTTGCGCATGATCAATCGGTTGGTCGAGCCCGATCGCGGCGAGATCCTGGTCAATGGCGTCGACATCCGCCGCCAGCGGCCGGAGGACCTGCGACGGCGCATGGGGTATGCGATCCAATCGATCGGCCTGTTTCCGCATTGGACCGTGGCGCAGAACATTGGCACGGTGCCGCGGTTGCTGAAATGGACCAAGGCGCGCATCGACGCGCGCGTCGACGAGTTGCTGGCGCTCTTGCACCTGGACCCCGCCGAATTTCGCCACCGTTATCCGCACCAGTTGTCCGGCGGGCAGCAGCAGCGCGTCGGCGTGGCGCGCGCTTTGGCCGCCGACCCGGACGTGCTGCTGATGGACGAGCCGTTCGGCGCGCTCGACCCGGTCACCCGGGGCGCCTTGCAAGAGGAGCTGCTGCGGATTCACGCGCTGTCGGGCAAGACGGTGGTGCTCGTGACGCACGATATCGACGAGGCGCTGCAACTGGGCAGCCACATCGTACTGATGAATCAAGGACGCATCGTGCAGCAGGGACGGCCGCTCGATTTGTTGCGTCGCCCGGCCAACGCCTTTGTGCACGATTTTGTCGGCCGCACCGAAATCGGCCTGCGGCTGTTGGCGCTCGACCGTGTTGCCGGACGCTTGCGTCCGAATGAGGCGGCGGTGGGCGAGCCGATTTCCGCCGATCTCTCGCTGCGCGAAGCGCTGTCGACGTTCGTCGCCCGCCGCGTCGATCGCTTGCCGGTGGTCGACGACCAAGGCCGCCCGGCGGGGGCGCTGTTCTTCAGCGATCTGCTGGAGCGCCAGCTGTGAGCCGGGTGCAAAGCGCGCTGGCACTGAGCCTCTTGGCGTTGATCGTCCTGACCGGGTGGCTGCCGCATGCCGGGCCGGCGTTCGCGCTGCTGTTTCCCGACCGTGACCGGCTGATCTACCGCCAGGATGACTTCGCCGATCTGATTCTGGCGCATCTGGCGATTGTCGGTGCTTCCAGCCTGCTCGCGGCGCTCTTGGGCAGCGGGGTGGCGCTGGCGGCCACGCGCCGCTGGGGGCTGGCGTTCCGTCCTCTGTTGGAAACCCTGCTGGCGGTGAGCCAAGCGCTGCCGCCGGTTGCCGTCCTGGCGGTCGCCACGCCGCTGATCGGCTTCGGCCCGCTGCCGGCGTTGATCGCGCTGTTTCTGTACGGCCTGCTGCCGATTGCCCAAGGCATGCTGGCCGGGCTCGACTCGGTGCCGGAGGGGGCGCGCGAGGTGGCGCGCGGTCTGGGCATGACGCCGGCCCAGACCTTGTGGCAGGTCGAGCTGCCGCTGGCGGCGCCGGTGGTGCTGGCGGGGTTGCGCACTTCGGTCACCATCAATATCGGCACCGCCGCGCTGGCGTCCACGGTGGGCGTCAAAACCCTTGGACTGCCGATCATCATCGGGCTGTCCGGCTTCAATACGCCGTACGTGCTGCAAGGGGCGGTGTTGGTTGGTCTGCTGGCGCTGACCGTCGACCTGGCCTTCGCCGCGCTGTCCGAGCCGCTGGGACGTTGGCGCGCGCCGCAGCCGTCGCCGGGCGAGCCGACCTTGGCGGGGGCCGACTAACATGCGCCGTCCCGCTTCCTGGCCGATGTACCCGGCCGCGCCCGCTTGGGCGCAACGCGCCTGGTGGCGTTTTCTGGCCGAGACGTGGCGGCGAGCCGGCGTCTTCTCCTGTCTCTTGCCGCCTACGCCCACCGGCGATCTGCATCGCCATTGGCGCCATCCCTCACTGTGGCTGAGCCAGACCTGCGGTTATCCGCTGGTGACCGAGCTCAACGATAAAGTGCAGGTGGTCGGCACGCTGTGCTATGACGCCCCGGGCTGCCAGGGGATCGATTACCGCAGCTGGCTCCTGGTGCGGCGTGACGATCCCGCGCGCGCGCTGGCCGATCTGCGCGGCCGGGTCGCGACGTATAACGATGAACGCTCGCAATCGGGTTATCACAGTCTGCGCGCCGCTGTGGCGCCGCTGGCGGATGCCGGCCGGTTTTTCGCGGCGAGCTTCGCCAGCGGCTCGCACTGGCGCTCGTCACTGGCCGTACTCGCCGGACGGGCCGACGTCGCTGCGGTCGATTGCGTCAGTTACGTCCTGCTGGCGCGTCGTCATCCCCGGGTGTTTCAACAGCTGCGCGCCATAGGCCTGACGCCGGCCGCCCCTGGGCTGCCGTTGATCACCGGCCGAGCCACCTCCGCCGAGGAGCTTGCGCTCTTGCGCGCGTCGCTGCGTCAAGCGCTGGCGGCGCCGTCCTTGGTGCCGGCGCGGCGCGCGCTGCACATCGCCGGTTTCCGCATTACCAGCTTCGCCGACTACCAGCGTTGCCTGACGCTCGATCAACAAGCGCGCGCAGTCGGCATGACAGTGCTATAAATGAAAACGTCGCTTTTTTTGGGAGTAACGCCATGATCACTCAGGCCGCTGCCCTCAATTTGGTTCGCGATTTCTGGCGCCGTATGGCCAGCAATGACTTTTCCACGGTGGCGCCGCTGTTGTCCACCGGCTTCGTGTTGGAGTGGCCGCAATCGAACGAGCGCATCCGCGGCGCCGAGCGGTTCGTCAGCATGAATCAGGACTATCCGGCGCATGGCCCGTGGCGCTTCACGCTCAACCGGCTGATTGGCGACGAACACGAAGTCGTCAGCGATGTCAGCATTACCGACGGCGTGCAGCATGCGCGCGCCATTTCGTTCTTCACCATCGAAGACAGCCTGATTGCGCGGTTGGTCGAGTTTTGGCCCGAGCCCTATCCTGCGCCGGGCAACCGCGCCCACCTGAGCGAACCGCTCGACGCCGGCGCCACCCACGGGCCATGAACGTTCATTGAGCGCTGTGTCCGTCATTTGACGCGAACTGTGGCTGTTTGCCGCCGGCGGGGACGCTTACCCTCGGAGACGTGTTTCTTCTCAGGCGCTCTCCGATGGCCACGCCCCTGCAATTCCAATCGATCAAACTCTATCCGCGGCTGACGCGCGGCCGGTTCAATGCTTGGCGCGTCGGCTTCGTGCTGCTCACGCAGGCGATTTTTTTCCTGACCCCCTGGCTTGATTGGAACGGCCGCCAAGCGGTGCGCTTCGATTTTTCCAGCATGCGCGGTTACCTTTTTGGTCTGACACTGCTGCCCGCCGACTTGATCTACTTGGCGGGCACGCTGATCCTGTGCGCGCTCGGGCTGTTTCTTTGGACGGCGCTAGCCGGGCGGCTGTGGTGCGGGTTCTCCTGCCCACAGACGGTTTACAGCCAGATCATGCTGTGGATCGAACGCGGCATTGAAGGGCCGCCCAATGCCCGCCGCCGGTTGGATGCCGCGCCGTGGACGTTGGCGAAACTTTGCCGCAAGGGACTGACGCAAGCGGTGATGATCTTCTTTGCCGTCGCGACGGGCTGGACCTTGGTCGGTTATTTCTCGCCCATGCGCGACCTGGCGTCGCGCCTCGTTTCTGGCGAGACGGGGTCGTGGGAGATGTTGTTCGCGCTTGGCTACGCCGGCTTCACTTGGCTGCTGGCCGGCCATTTGCGCGAAAGCGTGTGCAAGCACATGTGCCCGTACGCCCGTTTTCAAAGTGCGATGTTCGACGGCGATACGTTGCTGGTCAGCTACGATGCGCGCCGGGGCGAACCGCGCGGCAGCCTGAGGAGCCTGGCCGCCGGCGCCTGCGTCGATTGCGGTCTGTGCGTGCAGGTCTGTCCGACCGGCATCGACATCCGCCAGGGCTTGCAATACGAATGCATCGGTTGCGCCGCCTGCATCGACGCCTGCGACCAGGTCATGGATAAGATTGGCGAACCGCGCGGGTTGATTCAGCTCGCGCGCCTGGCTCCCACCACACCCACGAGCGCGCGCCGCTGGTGGCGCCGGCCGCGCGTGTTGGTCTATGGCGGATTGATGAGTATGTTGGTGGTGGCGATGTGTGTGGGCTTGATGCTGCGCGAACCGTTCCGGGTCGATGTGTTGCGCGACCGCGCGGTCATGGCGCGCGAAACGCCCGATGGCTTGATCGAAAACGTCTATACCCTGCGCATTCAAAATACCTTGCCGCAGACGCGCCGGTACGCGCTGACGGTACAAGGCGATGGCGTGGTGCGCGTCGCCCGTCGCCAGCCGCTGGTGGCGCCTGGCGACGGCAGCGCCAGCATCGAACTCGCGGTTGCCGCCGATCCGGCAGTGCTGGCGAGCGGCAGCCACCCGCTGACCTTCGAACTGGTCGATCTGAGCGAGCCGCGCTACCGCGTCAGCGAAGTGGGGCGGCTGCTGATGCCTTGACCGCGCTGGATGACAGCGCGCGCAGCAGCCAGTCGAAGGCGTCTGCCTGCTGCGCCGGGTCGTAATAACTGGCGTTGAGCCGCAGCGCGTGCCGCCCGGCCTCGCCGGGCTGACACCAGTATCCCGGCGCCAATTGCATGCCGTGCCGCTGTGCCTCGGCGGCCAGTGACGACGTATCGACCGGCAGATCATACAGCCAAACGAAATAGCCGCCTTGCGCTGGCGTGACATGCTGTCCGGGCAGACCGGCAGCGAGCAAACTTTCCAGCGCCCGCACCTTGACCGCCAGCCGCGTGGTCAACGCTTCCAGCAATGGCTGCTGGCGGCCCTGCGCCAAGAGCTCGGCCAGCGCCATCTGGTTAGGCAGCGGCGAGGCCAGCGTTTGCGCCAGTTTCAGTCGGCGGCATCGGTCTGCGTAGCGTCCCGGCAGCAGCCAGCCTAGCCGGTAGCCGGGCGTCAAGGTCTTGGAGAAGGTGGCGCAGAGCAGAACACGGCCGGCGCGGTCGGCCGCCTTGAGCGGCAGCAGCGTCTTGCCGTCGAAGCCGAGCCAGCGATAGGCGTCGTCCTCGATGATTGCGACGTCGTAGCGCTCGGCCTGCGCCAAGATCGCCTGGCGCGCGGCGGGTCCGAGCGCCTGGCCATGCGGGTGGCCATAGGCGCTCATCAGCGCGATGGCTTGAATCTGTCCGTCCGCCAGCGCCGTCTCGATCTCGCCCCATGCCGGCAGGCCGTCCGCTTGCAGCGTGAACGGCCACACGCGCACGCCTTGCTCGGCCAGCCGCGACAGCAAACCGGGAAACGCCGGCAGCAGCACCGCCACACCCGGCGCGGCGCGGCCCTGGGTCACCGCCGAAATCGCCAACGATAGCGCTTCCATCCCGCCGCAGGTGACCAGCACCTCGTCGGCGTGCGCTTCCCAGCCCTCGTCGTGCGCGAGCCGCGCGATTTGGCGCCGCAGCGCCGGCAGACCCGCCAGCGCAGGCTCCGCCAATACTTGCTGGTAATGGCGCATGGCGTGGAAGAAGGCATGGGTCAGCGCGCGGGTGTCGAGCAGCTGCGGGTTGATGAAAGGCGCGCCAAGCGGCGCCGCCAGCGCGTCGCTGCTCCCGGTGGCGCCAGGCGCCACCACATAGCCGCTGCGCGGCCGCGCTTCGATGTACCCCAGCCGCTCCAGCTCCTCATACGCGCGGCGCGCGGTATTCATACTGATGGCGAAACGCTGCTGGCTATGGCGCAGCGATGGGATCGCCTCGCCCGCCAGGTAGTCGCCATGTTCGATGCTGTGGATCAGATGCTGTACCAGCGCGCCGTATTTGCTCACGGGGTGTCCTTTTAAACCAGACGGCATTATGCGTGGCGTTTGGTCTGCTGTCATTGATTCGTCATGGATTGCCCCGTCGTGTCTTTTAAACTAAACTAAGTGAACTTAGTCTATTTGGGGGTGGCCATGCAAACAGTCAATATCCACGAAGCGAAAACGCAGCTCTCTCGGCTCGTCGAACAAGCCGCCAGGGGCGAGCCGTTCATTATCGCCAAAGCCGGCAAGCCGTTGGTGAAGGTGATCCCGCTGGATGCGCCTGTGGGGCGCGAAATGAGGCGCTTGGGGTTTCTCATGGGAGAGATTGCCGTGCCAGACGATTTCGACCGGATGGGCAGCGATGAAATCGCGCAGCTCTTCGGAGGTGAAGTGTGAAGTTGCTGTTGGATACGCATTTACTGCTATGGGCCGCTGGCGAGCCGGGGCGTTTATCGCCGGCTGCACGACAACTGCTGGCAGACTCGGAGAACGAGCTCCTGTTTAGCGCCGCCAGTGTGTGGGAGGTTGCCATCAAACGCGGCCTGGGACGGTCTGATTTTCGCGTCGAACCGCACCTGTTGAGACGCGGGCTGCTGGACAACGGTTATGGCGAGTTGGCGATCACCAGCGAGCATGCGCTTGCCGTGGATGGGCTGCCTGCTATCCACAAAGATCCGTTCGATCGCATCTTGGTCGCCCAATCGTTGGTGGAGGGCATTACGCTGCTGACGGCAGACCCCCTGGTTGCGCAGTATCCGGGTCCCATCCGGCAGGTTTAATATCGCGTTTTAACGCAAGGGACCTTCTGAACAAGTTATTTACCGCTGCGGCGGCCCCTGGCGGGATGGGATGCGCGGCGCGGGGCGCAGTGGATGGTCATTCCATCCACCAGCCGCGCAACAAAGCAGACTGACCGCCAGGCGCCGCCCCGAACACAGTGGCAAATAACTTGTTCAGAGGGTCCCTAGGGAGGGGAACATGGCGCTACGAATCGTCAGACTGGGCAGTCCGCGCGCCGCGAATGAGGGGCTGCGCATCGGCACGGTGCGCCGGCCGCCGCGCGGCGTGCCGAAGACGGAGTTTGCCAAGCGCGACTTCTACGACGTCTGGCTGCCGCAGCTGTCGCCCAGCCTGCCGTTGATGAAGGCGGCCCAGGCCGCGCAGAAAAGTGGCGACGAACGCGATTGGCAGGCGTTCGTGCGCCAGTTCCGCAAAGAGCTGGCGACGCCGGACGCCGCGCACGCGCTCGACCTGCTCTCGGCGCTGTCGCAGCAGACCGATCTGGCGATCGGCTGCTACTGCGAGGATGAGGCGCATTGCCATCGCTCGGTGTTGCGCGCCTTGCTGTCCGAGCGCGGCGCCAAGATCGTGGGTTAGGCGCGGGCGCTTCGCTCGGCCATCCAGCGGCGATAGCGCCGCGTCTGGCAGGCGTTGGCCAATTGCTGCGTCAGCAGCGCGACGAGCGGGGAAACCCTCGTGTCCGTTGCACGTCCTTCGCTGAGCCGCTTGAGCTGGAATTTGACCACCGCCATATGGGCCAGCGAGCCCAGCACCTTGTTGCTCCAGCGGATGGGACGCAATGCCGGCGCCGTATCCCGGCCCGCCTGCCACTGGCGCGGCAGATGCGGGTCGATCGACAGCGCCGTGGCGATGCCGGCCATGGCAATGCCGCTGTCGATCACCTGCGCGGCCACGGCGCGGCGGCGTATGCCGCCGGTGACCATCAAAGGCATCTTCGCCACTGTGGCGATATCGCGGGCGAACTCCAAAAAATAGGCCTCGCGGGCGAGTGTCCTGCCATCCCGTGCTTGTCCCTGCATGGCTGGTACTTCGTAACTGCCGCCCGAGAGTTCCACCAAGTCGACTTGCAGCGGATTGAGCATCTCGACCACGCGTTTGGCCTCGTCTGGGCTGAAGCCGCCGCGCTGAAAGTCGGCCGAGTTCAATTTGACCGCCACTGCGAACTGCGGCGATACCGCCGCGCGCACTGCACGCACGATATCGAGCAACAGCCGCGCGCGGTTGTCGATGCTGCCGCCCCAGTGGTCTTGGCGCTGGTTGCTGACCGGCGATAGGAACTGGCT
This sequence comes from Paludibacterium sp., assembly GCF_019232825.1. Classification (GTDB taxonomy): domain Bacteria; phylum Pseudomonadota; class Gammaproteobacteria; order Burkholderiales; family Chromobacteriaceae; genus Paludibacterium. Next base: position 21,285 of record NZ_JAFAND010000055.1, read on the forward strand.
CAACAGATAGCCGTGCGCCGCATGTATCTGCACACCGTTGAAACCGCTTTGCTCCGCCAGCCGCGCGCTCTGCACGAAGCGCTGCTGCACCTCGGCGATGTCCGCCGCCGTCATCTCCCTGGGTACGGGAAACTGTTTCGACAGCGCGCCGAGATCCAGCGGCACGGCGGAGGGCGCCAAGGTGGCCTGGCCGAGCGCGGCGGGGGTCTGCCGTCCCGGATGGTTGATCTGCATCCATACCTGCGCGCCGCCTGCTCGCGCGATTTGCGCCCAGCGCTGAAAACGGGGGAGATGCGCGTCATCTTCCAGTACCACGCCATTCGGTCCGGTCATCGCGCGACGATCGACCATGACGTTGCCGGTCAGTATCAGCCCGGCCCGGCCATCGGCCCAGGCCTGGTATAGCCGCAGGAGCGCCGCGGACGGCGCATGGTCGGCGTCCGCCATGTTCTCTTCCATCGCGGCTTTTGCCAGACGATTCGGGATGACCGCGCCATTGGGTAGGGTCAGCGGGGTAAACAGTTGCATCGGCGTATCCTCGTTGACGATGGCTAACCATAACTTTAAAGTTAACTTTAATGTCAAGCATTGGAAGCACGGATGAAGATCGGCGAATTGGCACGGTTGAGCGGCGTGACCGCCTCCCGTATCCGCTTTTACGAGGCAAGCGGCTTGCTGACACCCGCGGAGCGTCAAGCCAACGGCTATCGCGTGTATGGCCCTGAAACCTTGACCCGGTTGGAAATCATCGACCGCGCACAGGCCGCGGGGTTTTCGTTGGATGAGATCCGCGCGGTGTTGCCGCCCAATCTGGATCAATGGCCGCGTGCGGCGTTGCTGCAGGCCCTGCAAGACAAGGTTGACGAGATCGACGCGCTGGAGCGGCGCTTGGCCCAGAATAAGTATCACTTGCTCACGTTGATCGGCGAGATTGCCAAAAAGCCGGAAGGCGAGGACTGCCAAGGCGCGGCCAAACGCCTGCTTGAGCAATTGTGGGCGGACGGGGCCGGGGATGGTCGGGGCGATACGGTGGAGAGGCACGCAGGGTCATCGGCACAACAGGCTTGTTACAACCCGGACAGCCATCTTTCTTAAAAACTACATTCGCAATTCCTCGGCAACGCGAGGCGACAATTCGGGGTGGACGTTCATGTCGGTCATGAGCGTTAAGGCAGCGCAGGCTTTTGCGAAGCGGGCAACCTCGGGCCAAGGTAGCTCTTTTAGCCAGCCATAAACAAACCCAGCCAATAGGGCATCACCCGCGCCGGTCACATTGATCACGTTGACGGTTGGCGCATCCATCCAATGCGCCTCCATCCCGTTGCTGTAATAAAAGCCGTAGCTGCCAAGGCTTAGTACGACCTGATTCACGCCCGCACGGTGAAACCAGTTGGCGACGTCCGGCGCTTGATCGCGCGATGCCAGCGGCAAGCCGGAAAGTTTGCTGGCTTCCAGTCGATTGGGCTTGAGGGTATGGATGCGGGCAAGCCAGGGATCCAAGCGTGGGCAATAATGCGCGCCAACCGTGTCGACAAAGATCGGCTGGTCGCCATGGTGAGTGAGGAGCCAAGCCAGCGTTTCCCGGCTGAGCGTGGTGTTGATGACAATTGCCGCCGCGTTGTGCAGCAGTTCCGTATACCTTTCCAACCACTGCGGGGTAATGAGATTCGTGATGGCAATGTTGCCAACGGTGCAGCAGTTTTCACCGCTGCAATCATTCACGATCAGATAGCAACCGGTTGCTTGTCCCTCGCAGATCCGCGTGGCACTCAAATCAACCCCAGCCTTTTGCGTCACCGCTGCGAGGTCGCGCCCATTCGCATCGTCTCCTAGCGCAGAAATCAGATAGGTTTTACACCCCAGCAGCGCCAAGCTCTCGGCGATATTGCGTGGACCACCTCCGGGTTTGTAAATAACGGCAGGGCAGGGGTGAGGGCCGTTGGTACGCATGGATATGGATGATGTGGCGGAAATATCCATATTTGCATCGCCAATTATCACCGCATAACGTAAATCTGATTTTTCGGCGTGCATGCCACCCTCCATTCAAAAATATAAGTCAATTGTGATAATAGTGATTGAAATTAATTGTGTGACGACATTTAGTCAAGATGGCGTGGCATGGCTAAATGGTCGTTAATGCAATATTGATGTGCGGTCAAGGTTTAAAATTTTGACAAGATATGGAGTTATATCCGTTGCTAACTTGATGGTGAGCGAAAATGAAGAATATATTTTTATGCTTATTTTGTTGTTTGATGTTTCCACATTGGCTATTCGCTCGTGATTTTAAACCGGCTCTAGTTATTCAGGGATTAAAGCACGATCAAAGCTTCAATGAACAAGCCTTGGTTGGCGCGGAGCGCTTCAAAAAGGAATTCGGCGTACCTTACCTTGAAGCTCAAGCGATGAATGATGCCCAAAACCTTCAGGCGCTTCGCTCGGTCTCTCGTCGCGGCGCGACAATCGTTGTCGCGGTTGGCAACACGCACGCGCCATGGATAGCGCGTGTAGCAAAAGAGTTTCCCAAGGTGAGGTATGTGCTGATTGATGCGACCGCTAAAGGCAGTGCGCCGAATCTGAGAAGTATTTTATTCCGTGAGCAGGAGGCTGCTTTTCTTGCCGGGATCGCCGCAACGCTCAAAAGCCAATCCGGCAAGATTGGCTTCATTGGCGGACAAGAAATTCCACCTGTGATGGCATGGGGCTGCGGTTATATACAAGGTGCCCGCTATGCCAAGAACAGCGTGCAAGTCATTCAGAATATGGTTGCCAATACAGCGGTAGGTTTTAGGGATCCCGCTAGAGGGGCGGAAATTGCACGTAGCCAATTTGACCGAGGCGTGGATGTTGTTTTTGCTGCAGCCAATTTGACGACAACGGGTGTATTGCGTCAGGCGTATGATTCAAAAAAACTCGCCATCGGGGTGGACAGTAATCAAAATGGCTTGTTTCCAGGTTATGTGCTGACTTCTTTACTAAAAAGAGTAGATGGCGTTATTTATGATGTATGGAAGGCGGAGATGATGCATGAACCTTGGGTGGCCGGTGTTGCAACATTCGGCTTAAAAGAAAATGCCCTTGATTTGGCCATCGATAAGCACAATAGCGTCGTCTTTGATTTGCCTTTACAAAAACGCATCCAGCAAGCGCGTGAAAAGATTATTGCCGGCACAATCAAGGTCGTTGATTATCGAGAAAACTATGCGTGCCCGGTAAAATAGCCGCACATTGACGTTGGCGAGTCAGGACAGGGAGGCCCGCCACGCCACTCCGACAGGCCGTGTGTCAACAATTCGACCATACGGGACTACAATCGAAGTCCTCGTCACTGTCCCCGCGAGCCGGTCCGGCCGGCCGCGGCAACCGTATCGCCCATGACTTCTTCCGTTTCCAGTCCGGCCGGCGGCAAGCTGGTCGCCGGCACGCCGGCCTTTTGGCGTACCGCGCGCGGCATGTTCGCCGGCGGCTTCGGCACCTTTTCCACTTTGTATTGCCTGCAGCCGCTGATGCCGCAGTTCAGCCAAGCATTCGGCATCAGCGCCGCCCACGCCAGCGGCGTGGTGTCGACCGCCACCGCGAGCCTGGCGTTCGGCTTGCTGCCGGCCAGTTGGCTGGCCGACCGTTTTGGCCGCAAGCCGCTGATGGTGATTGCGCTGATGGTGTCGGCGCTGTTGACGCTGGTCTGCGCGTTCTCGGCCAGTTTTGGCCAACTGCTGGTATTGCGCGCGCTGATCGGCTTGGTGCTGGCCGGCTTGCCGGCCACCGGCATGGCCTATCTGGCCGAGGAGATGGAGCCGGCGTCGCTCGGCCGCGTCATGGGGCTGTACGTCGGCGGCAATGCGCTTGGCGGAATGAGCGGCCGTTTTCTGGCCGCGCTGGTCGTGGAGCGCTATAGCTGGCGCGTGGCGTTGGTGGTGATCGGCTTGCTGGGCGTCACGGCGGCGCTGGTCTTCTGGCGCAATTTGCCGCCGTCGCGCCATTTCCGCCCGTCGCGCGGTTCGCTGGGGGCCATGTGGCGCGACGCGCGCGCGCATCTTGGCGATGCCGGCCTGCCGTTGTTGTTTCTGACCTCGTTCGTGCTGATGGGCTGTTTCGTCAGCCTATACAACTATTTGGGCTACCGTCTGGCGGCGCCGCCGTATTCGTTGAGCCCCGGCGTCATCGGCCTGGTGTTCACGCTGTACATGGTCGGTTCGCTGGCCTCGGCCTGGGGCGGCCGTCTGTCCGACCGGCTGGGGCGGCGCAATGTGCTGTGGCTGACCCAGATCATCGTACTGGCCGGCTTGGCGTTGACGCTGGCGACGAGCCTGGTCGCGATCATCGCCGGGCTGGCGCTATGCACCATTGGTTTCTTCGCCGGCCACTCGGTGGCCAGCAGCTGGGTGGGGCTGCGCGCGCGTCAAGGGCGGGCGCTGGCTTCGGCGCTGTATCTGGCCTGCTATTACCTTGGCGGCAGCGTGATCGGCTCGGTGTCCGGCGTGGCTTACGGCGCCTACGCCTGGCCCGGCGTCATCATGCTGTTGGGGCTGATTCAGCTGGGCGGGCTGGCGCTGGCGTTGCGCTTGCGTCAGGTGCAGCCGTTGCCAAGGACGGATTAAGAATCTCTAACAGAACACATTCCGTGGTTGGGTAGCGAGCGTTCGCGAAGCAACGCACGGCCTGTGGGCTCGCGCAAGACGTGCATTGCCTGCGGCGAATGCACGCTACAAAACTCGGGCGGATGCCTGGCCGGTGCTTTTGTTAGAGATTCTAAGTCAGTGGGCGCGCCGTCAGCCGCAGGCAGAGCGCGGACAGCAGGATGATGGCGGCGCCCAGCGCCCATTCGCCCGGTACCGGCAGCGCCGCCAACAGCGCCGACAACACGGCGGCGAACAGCATTTGGCCGCAACCCAGCACCGCGGCCGCGCGGCCGGCCATGGCGCCGAATGGGGCCATGGCCATGCTGCCTGCCGGACCTAGCGCGCAGGCGAAGCCGACGCCGAGCACCCCGACCGGCAGCATATAGTGCCAAGCGCCGGTCTGGCGTGACAGCGCCAGCATCAATACCCCCGCCGACAACATGATCAGCAACCCGGTGCGCACCACCGCGCGCAGCTTGAAACGGCCGATGGTGCGCAGGCTGATGAAGCTGGCTGCCATGATCAACAGCGCATTGGCGCCGAATAGCAGACCGAAGGTGGCGGTGTCGAGGCCGGCGCGAGCGATCAGCACCTCCGGCGCCAGCGTCACGTAGCTGACGATCAGCCCGAGCGCTGACGCGCAGCAGAAGCCGAAGCGCCGCATGGCCGGGTGTGCGATCACGTGCGAAAGCGGCAACGGCGCGCTATCGGCGGGATGCGCGACGCGGGTTTCCGGCATGGCGGCGGCGAGCCCTCCCGCCGCCACGAGCGCCGCGGCCGCCAGAAACCAAAAACAGGCATGCCACCCCCATTGCAGCGTCAGCCAACCGCCCAATGTCGGCGCCAGGGCCGGCACGATATTGAGCGCGCCATTGAGCAGGTTATAGCGACGCGCGGCGGCATCGCCGTTGAAGCGGTCGCGAATGATTGCAAAGGCGCAGACCGCGCTGGCGCTCGCGCCGAGCCCCTGTACCAGCCGTAGCAGCAGAAACGGCGCGAGCGCGGTGCTGCGGCTCGCCAGCCAAGCGCTCGCGGCGTAAAGCGCCAAGCCGCCGAGCGCCACCGGGCGGCGGCCGACGCGATCGGCCAGCGGCCCGAACAGCAATTGGCCCAGCCCCAAGCTGAAAATGAACACGCTGATGCTGGCCGAGGCGTTCGCCTGAAAGTGCTGTTCGATGGCCGGCAACGCCGGCAGATAAAGGTCGATGCCGAGCGGATTGAACAGGATCAGCAGCAGGGCGGCGAGGGTGGCCGCGTCAAGCGGGCGGCGGGGCGGGGCGGCGAGAAACACGGTGTGATGCCGGTAATGGAAAACGCCATCCTAGCAAAGTGGGCCGCCAGGCGAAACGCATGGCGTGCCGGCCGGGTGGTCCGCCTTGGCGGGGTGCGCCAGCAGCCAATAGTCGCCGTCCTCTCCGTGGCCGCGTTCTTGCGCGTGAAAACCTTGCGCGGCATAGAAGCTCAGTGCCGGCACGTTTTGCGCCAGACACTTCAGCGTATAGCGGCGCCGGCCCCAGTCCGGCAGCGCGCCGAGCAGCGCTCGGCCAATGCCGCGGCCTTGCAGGTCGGGCGCGATGAACAGATGGTGAATGAAGTCGTCTTCGGTCCAGACGCTGACGAAGCCGCCGAGGCGGCCGTTGTCCATTTCCGCCACCCACAAGGTCTCTCCATCGGTTTGCTGGCGCAGATCGCCTGGCAGAAAGCGTTCCGGCGACTGCCAGTGGAAAGCTTGGCGCCGGGCATCGAGGAACAGGGTCTCCAGCGCGGGCCAATCGGCACTGCGTACTGGGCGGATGCTTCGCAAAGCGGTGGGTTGCGTGTTTTGAGACATATTGTTGTTCGTGCCCTGGGCATTGTTCGCTGTCGGGAATCCGACATTCGCAGCGGCGGTTTGTCGGAAAACCGACAATTCTCCGGTGCCATCCAAGCGATATTAAAAATAATCTATTTATTTATCAAGTAATTGGCGTTTCTGTGCGCCGTCTGCGCGAGCTGGCATGCGCCGTGCTGTAAGCAAGGTGAACAAGCCTCGACTTGTCAACCACACACACAGCACAAAACAGGAGCGTTACCCATGTTTGCCTCTCTCAACCAGATCTTTCTGTCACTGATTCCGGTGACGTTCGTCATCGTGCTTGGCTGGCTCGCCGGTTACAAGAACATTGTCGATAAAAAGCACAGCAGCACGCTGGCGACGTTCGTGATGAACTTCAGTTTCCCCTGTGGTTTGTTTCTGCTGACCGCGGGCAGCAAGCCGGCGCAATTGTTCAACGGCAACTTCGTTTTGGCGTTCTGGCTCGGCCTGATGGGCATGTACGCCATCAGCTTCGCGATCTACAAATTCGTGCTTGGCCATCAGAGCCATGAAAGCGCTCAGGGCGCCTTCGTCTGCGCCTTCCCCGACATGGCCTTCATGGGCATTCCGATCTTCACCGCTTTGCTTGGCAAGGAGTCGGTGCTGTCGGTGGCCATCGGCAACATCTGCACCAGCCTGATCATGATTCCGGTGGTGACCTGGTTCATGAGCGCGCGCGGCGCCGAAAAGCAGAACCTGGGCAAAATCCTGATGAAGGTGCTGACCAAGCCGCTGGTGTTCGCGCCGGTGTTCGGCATCCTGTTCTCGCTCGCCGGTTTCCCGGTGCCGGAAATGCTCAAGCGCTCGCTGACGCTGATCGGCGGCGCCACCTCGGGCGTATCGCTGTTTGCCCTGGGGCTGATCATGTCGAGCTTCACCATCAAATTCAGCCGCCTGGTCGGCATCAACATCCTGCTGAAGAACATTCTCCATCCGGCGCTGATGATGGGCCTGATCCTGGTCTTCGGCATTACCGGCACCTACGCCAAGCAAGCCTTCCTGCTGACGGCGATGCCGACGGCCACCATGACCACCATGTTCGCGCTCAAGTACGACACGCTGCAGGCGGAGAGCACGAGCTCGGCCATTCTCGGCACCATCCTGTCGTTCCTGACGCTGACCGTGTGCATGGTGCTGGTCGGCGTTTAAGGCATGGCCACCGATTTCTCATCCGAACAGATAACGAGGTTTCAAAATGTGTAGCACTGTGAAAGTCAAAACCGTGGCGCTCAGCGGACACGAATTGCTGGAGCACCCGCTGTTGAACAAAGGCACCGCCTTTACGCAGGAAGAGCGCGACATGCTGGGGCTCAACGGTATGTTGCCGGCCCAGGTGGAGACGCTGGACGAGCAAGTCGAGCGCGCGCTGCAGACCTTGCGCGCACAGCCGGACGCGCTTGCGGGTTACGTCTACCTGCGCAGCCTGATGGACATCAACGAGACGCTGTACTACGCCGTGGTGGAGCGCGACCTGTATGGCATTTTGCCGCTGATTTACACCCCGACCGTCGGCCAGGGCTGCCAGGAGTTCAGTCATATTTTCCGCCGTCCGCGCGGCTTGTTCCTGCGCATGGCCGACCAGGACCGTCTGGACGAGATCTTTGCCAGCGACCGGCTGGACCACGTGCGCTGCATCGTGGTCACCGACGGCGAGCGCATCCTCGGCCTGGGCGACCAGGGCATGGGCGGCATGGGCATCCCCATCGGCAAGCTGGCGATCTATACCGCCTGTGGCGGCATCGATCCGGCCACCACGCTGCCGATCATGCTCGACACCGGCACCAACAACCCGGAACGGCTCAATGACCCGATGTACTTGGGCGCGCGCCACGAACGCGCGCGCGGCGAAGCGTACGACAATTTCATCGATGCCTTCGTGCAGGCAGTGAAGCGCCGTTGGCCGAACGTGCTGCTGCAGTGGGAAGACTTCCACAAAAACAACGCCACCCGCCTGTTGGAGAAGTACCGCGATCAGCTGTGCACCTTCAACGACGACGTGCAGGGTACCGCGTCGATCGCCGCCGGCACGCTGTTGGCGGCGGTGCAGCAAACCGGCGTGCCGCTGACCGAGCAGCGCATCGTGATTCTCGGCGGCGGCTCGGCCGGCATCGGCATCGCCGACCTGATCATGCGCACCATGGTGCAGGAAGGGCTGTCCGAAGCCGAGGCGCGGCGCCGCTTCTACGTGGTCGGCCGCCGCGGTCTGGTGACCGAGCGCACCGACAATCTGGAACCGTTCCAGCAAGCCTGGGCGCAAGACAGCGCGCAGCTTGCCGGCTGGGCGGTGGATCAGCCGGGACAGGCGATGCTGCTCGACGTGGTGCGCAATGTGCATCCGACCGTGCTGGTGGGGGTTTCCGGCCAGGCCGGCGCCTTCCCCGAGGCGGTCATCCGCGAGATGGCAAGCCATTGCCAACGGCCGGTGGTGTTCCCGCTGTCGAATCCGACCTCCTGCGTCGAAGCGCAGCCGGCGGATATCGTGCGCTGGACCGACGGCCGCGCCATCGTCGGCACCGGCAGCCCGTTCGAGCCGTTCGACCATCAAGGGGAGCGTCACTATTTCGCCCAGTGCAACAACTCGTACATCTTCCCGGGCGTGGGCCTGGGGGTGATCGCCTGCGGCGCGCGCCGCATCAGCGACGAGATGTTCATCGCCGCCTCGCGCGCGGTGGCCGAGCTGTCGCCCGCATTGTCCGAAAAGGGCGGTAAGCTGCTGCCGGCGCTGACCGACATGCGCAAGGTGTCGCGCCATGTGGCCCTGGCCGTGGCGCGTCAGGCGCGCGCCGAAGGGGTGATGCCGCAGATGACCGACCGGCAGATCTCCGAGGCCATCGACGCGACGATGTGGCGGCCGGCGTATCAGCCGTACGCGTTGAGCTGATTTAGCTGAAGGGAGTGGGGAGTCGTCAGTAGCAGAGCAAGATCCGACTTCCCTCTCCTTGCAAAAGGAAAGCCCCAAGGTTCGGCACACCCTGGATGAAAGTGGGTGGCTTACTGCTAGGGGCTGGATCGTTCAGATAGTAGGTGTTCATCTCACTGTTGTAAACAAACAGGCGCACCTTGTCTCCGCCATCGTTGAATTCAGTCGTCATTGGGTAAGCTATTCGCTCGATTCGGGGGCGCTGCGGCCCCCGCCTCCGGTTAGGGCTTAATCAGCGGTCAGCACCAAGCATCCCGCCACCTCCCTGGTGCGCGCCTGGCTGGTGAGATAGAGCCAGGACGACTCGGCGTCAATCGGCGCCGACGCCCAATTCAGCCGGCTATCGAAAATCAAGCGGCAGACCGCGGGGTCGCGCTGGGTTTGACGCGGCTCGCACAGCACCGAAATCAACGTCAGCAATCGCTGCTGACGCTGGCGGCGGTTTGTGGCGGAGGAAGGAAGTGCATTACCAT
>NZ_JAFAND010000060.1 GCF_019232825.1 Paludibacterium sp.
TGCGATGCCACGGTTCTGCACGCCAACGTCACCACCAGCTCGACCAACCCCGGCGGCAGCGTCGAGCCGTTCGTGCTGCAGGTTCACAGCTCGCCGCAGTATTGCCTGCGCCTGGACGTGTTCAATCAAAGCGCGAGAATGCAGGTGGTGGTAGTCGCGCCCGATGGCACGGTATGGCGCAACTTCGGTCGCTCCGCGGCCGACCCTCGGCCGCTGGTGGTGGTGCCGCGCGGCGTGCAGGGCTGGTACACGGTGCAGATTTCCTTGTTGGGGGGCAGCACGCCGACACCTGGCGTTCACTACAATGCCGACTTTGCCTATGGCCGCTACACCAGCCTAAGCAACCCCAACTGCGCCAACCCAACACCGCCTTTGGCGGCCGGAGCCGAATAGCGGACCACGCCCTAAGCGCAAGCACCCGCCAATCCGCTGGGCTGATTGGCGGGTGCTTGCGCTTAGGGCGACATGGAAATTTTCTCTAACCGTTCGTTTCGGCACCGCCCGTGACGTGTTCCAGACGGGCAAGCATGTCGGGCCATCGACCGCCCATGCGCTCGTAGCTATGGCCGTCATCCGGGCCGAAGCCGGATTGTTCCATCCGGACAAGCGTTCCGTCATTTTGCGGAACGAGGGTCCACGTGACCAGCGTAACGAGGTGGTTGACGGATTCGGTGCCATCGCCCCAGCGATAGGCCAACCGGCGCGGCGCATCCACTGTGACCACCTCGCAATGGGTCACCCCGGACCAGCCGGGAAGCGGCGCCGCACGGACGGTAAAGCGATGGCCGACCTCCGCGACGAAGTCGTTCTCCATCAGCCATTCCTTCATCAGCCATGATTGCGTAAGCGCCCGCCAGATCTTTTCGGGCGGATGAGGCATCAGCCGCTCGAACACCAAGGAACGAGCCGTGCTGGCTAACGTGTGAGATCGTTGCATCGCCCTCTCCGAAAACGCGTCGCGCGTTATGCCTGGCTGTGGACAGACGTCACTTGATAGAGCGCCGGCGACACGCTTTTCGCGAGCGCGGCGAACTGCTTCATTTGAGCCTGGGCTTCTGGATTCTTGAGCATGTTGTCAAAATCCGCCTTCGACGCCCATTGCGCATAGTTCGCAACACGTTTGCCATCGAAACTCCGATGAATGTTGACGGAAATGAAGCCAGGCAAGTGCCGCATGCCCTTTTCGGTGCCTTCAGCCAACAGACGGGCAAGCTCGGCCTGCTTCTCCGGCTCTACTTCATAAAGGTTGATCAGTGTAACGACGCCGCTGTCCGCGTCGATCGTGGAGGTGGGGTGAGCAGTCATATCTCATTCCTTTGCTGAGGGTCAGTATAGGGGGCCGTCCGGGACGGTGATGATAAAAGGGGTCGCGCGGGATGCCCGCCGTCTTGTCAGTTGTCCATCCGCTGCAGCAGGTCTTCGAGGGAATCCAGCCGCGCTTTCCAAAACGCGGCATACAGTCCGACCCAATCGATGAGCGGCGCCAATCCGTCGATCTGGACGCGATAATGCGTCTCGCGGCCGGCGTGCCGGTCGTTTACCAAGCCGGCGCGTTTGAGTACGGCGAGATGCTTGGACACAGCGGGTTGGGAAACGCCGGCCTGGTCGGTCAACGCGCGAACCGTCAACTCCCCCTCTTGGGAGAGCCGTTGGAAAATCGCGCGTCGCGTCGGGTCGGCCAACGCGGAAAAAAGGGCATCAGGTGAGGATGGCGACATATCCATAACTCCTAGGTTATGAATAAATATAACTCGCGGGTTATGAATAAGTCAACGGCGGTTTTAGATCATCGGCTACATCGCTCGCGCAAACGCAACCGCCTTCGCCGCGGTTTCGGCCAGCGGCTGTCCTGGCCGGTACAGCGCGCCGCCGATGCCGAAACCGCTGGCGCCGGCGTCGCGCCATACCGGTACGCTCGCCAGCGTCACCCCGCCCACCGGCAACAGCCGCGCCTCGGCCGGCAACACGGTGCGCAGCGCCTTGAGCGCCGCGGGCGGCACCGCCTCGCCGGGAAACAGCTTGAGCCCGTACGCGCCATGACGCAGCGCGGTAAAGCACTCGCTGGCGGTCTGCACCCCCGGCAACGTCGCCAAGCCCTGGTCATGCGCCGCCGCCAACACGTTCAAATCGAGATTGGGCGCCACGATCAAGCGGCCGCCGGCCGCCGCCACCGCCGACACCTGGGCGACGGAGAGCACCGTACCCGCGCCGACCAGCATGCGCGCGCCATAGCGCGCGCTGAGCCGGCGGATGCTTTCCAACGGCTCGGGCGAATTGAGCGGCACCTCGACCATGCGCCAGCCGGCTTGATACAACGCCTCGGCCACCGCCTCGACCTCGTCCGGCGTGATGCCGCGCAAGATGGCCACCAGCGGCAGCGCCGCCATGGCGGCCGCGAAGCTCAACGGCGGTTCCGCCGTGCGATTTATCGTCACACCTCTCATACCCACCCCGCCTGCCGGGCGAGCGACCACAGTCCGGCCGCGACCGCCTGATCGCCGTCGATGGCGACCGTCTCGATGGAAAAATGCCGCAAGGCCGCCGCATAGCAGCGTGCCAGGCGCGGCGCGCCGACAATGCCGCATAGCTTGGCGGGCGCGTCGGCTGGGCGGGCCAGCGCGGCCTGGATTTCATAGCCGATCAGCAAGCCCGACAGCCACCCGGCCAGCGCATCGGGCGGCATGGCGTCCCGCACGCCGCGGGCGCGCACGCCGAACAACTGGTGCAGCCAGTCGGGATGCGCCACCGCCGCCTCAACGCCCTGCAAAAACGGCTCGACCCGCCACGCGCCGCCATCGTCGATCAAGCCGGAGAGCAGGCTATGCTGACGCAGCAGCGCGTACATCTCGCCGGTCATATAGGTGGCAAGCTCGACGATGCCCCCCTGGCGCAGCCGTATCCACTTGCAGTGCGTGCCCGGCATCAGCAGCCAATCCAGTTGGTCGAATTGCGGGCACACCGCCGGCAGCCCGGCGATCTGGGTTTCCTCGCCGCGCATGACGTCGCTGAAACCGTCGAGCGGGTTGTCGTGACACACCCCCGGCACGATCGCCACCCCGCGCCCGCGCCAGTCGAAGGCGTGGAGGCTGCCGGCCAGCAGCGCCGGGGCCGCCGGCGTCGGCAGATAGGCGCACTCGCGCCAGCCGTTGCGGCTGCCGACCATGCCGCACAACAACAACGGCACGCCGGGATAATCGTCCAGCCAATCGCGCAGCCAGTCGGCCAGCACGCCGGCGCAAGCTTCGCCCTGATGACGGGCGATGCCGATGGCGGCGGCGCGCTCGGCAAGCCGGCTGCCATCGCGGCCGAACAGAAAGGCGCGGGCGTTGCTGGAGCCCCAGTCGACGCCGATGAGAGCGGCGGGCGACATCACTTGTTCTTGTAATACACGTCCACCCATACCGCCCCCAGCAGCACCAGTCCCTTGATCACCTGCTGATAATCGATGCCGATGCCAAGCAGGGACATGCCGTTATTCATCACCCCCATGATGAAGGCGCCGATCACCGCGCCCATCACCTTGCCCACTCCGCCCGAGGCCGAGGCGCCGCCGATGAAGCAAGCGGCGATCACGTCCAGCTCGAAGCCGAGCCCGGCCTTGGGCGTGGCGGTATTGAGCCGCGCGGCGAACACGAGCCCGCCGAGCGCCGCCAACACGCCCATGTTGACGAAGGTGTAGAACGCCAGGCGGCGCGTGTCGATGCCGGAGAGGCGGGTCGCCTTTTCATTGCCGCCCAGCGCGTAGACGCGGCGCCCGAGCGTGGTGTGATTGGTGACGAAGTGGTAGACCGCCACCAGCGCGCCCATGATGATGAGCACGTTGGGCAGCCCCTTGTAGTCGCACAGCTTGTAGCTGAAAAACAGGATGAACGCGGTGATCGCCGCCATTTTCAGCCAGAAGAACGCCCCCGGCTCGTCCTCCATGCCATGGCGCAGGTGCGCCTGACGATGGCGCACGCCGCGCGCGAGCAACACCAGCGCCACGGCGACGCCGATCATGAGCGAGGTCAGTCTCAAGCCCTGCGGTTGGATGAACTCGGGAATAAAGCCCGAACTCAGCAATTGGAAAATGTCGGGAAACGGGCCGATCGATTGGCCGTCGAGCAGTGTCAGCGTCAAACCGCGGAACACCAGCATGCCCGCCAGCGTCACGATGAAGGCGGGAATGCGGTGGTAGGCGACGAAATACCCCTGCGCTGCGCCGATCACCGCGCCGCAGAGCAGACACAGCGCGGCCGCGGCGATCACCGGCAACTGGTATTGCACCATCAGCACCGCCGCCAAGGCGCCGATGAAGCCCGCCACCGACCCCACCGACAGGTCGATGTGGCCGGCCACGATCACCAGCAGCATCGCCAGCGCCATGATGACGATGTAGCTGTTCTGCAAGAGCAGGTTGGTCAAGTTGAGCGGCATCATCAACGTGCCCTCGGTCTTGATCTGGAAGAACAGCATGATCGCCAACAGCGACAGGAACATCGCGTATTCGCGCAGATTCTTGCGCAAGAAGCCGCTGTATTGTTTTTTCGCGGTGGGCATGATTACCGTTTCGTCACTCATTGATCAACTCCCTGCGGCGCGCACGATGGCGCCCATGATGTTTTCCTGCGTCGCGTCCCCGGCGGCGAATTCGCCCACCATCCGCCCCTCGTTCATCACATAGATGCGATCGCACATTCCCAGCAGCTCCGGCATCTCCGACGAGATCATCAACACGCATTTCCCCTCGGCGGCCAGCTGGCTGATGATGGTGTAAATCTCATATTTGGCGCCGACGTCCACCCCGCGCGTCGGTTCGTCCAGAATCAGCACTTCCGGCTGCGAGAACAGCCATTTGCTCAACACCACCTTCTGTTGATTGCCGCCGGACAGATCCATCACCGGCTGGGTCGCGCCGGAGGAACGGATTTTCAATTTGGCGCGAAACTCCTCCGCCACGCGGAATTCGCGGCCACGGTCGATCACCGTGCGCTGCGCCACGCGCGCGAGGTTGGGCAGGCTGATGTTGCGGGCGATGTCGTCGTGCAGGATCAGCCCCAACGCCTTGCGGTCCTCGGTGACGTAGGCGATGCCGTGGTCGATCGCCTTGCGCACGGTGCTGACGTCCACGGCGCGGCCGTGGAGCCGCACTTCTCCGCCGAGGTGCTTGCCGTAGGTGCGGCCGAACACGCTCATGGCGAGTTCAGTGCGGCCGGCGCCCATCAACCCGGCAATACCGACGATCTCGCCCTTGCGCACCGATAGATCGATACCTTTGATCGCCAGCCGGTCGGGCTGGCTCGGATGCTGCACGCGCCAGTCGCGTACCTCGAACACCACGTCGCCGATCTTCGGCGCGCGGCGCGGGTAGCGGTCGGACATTTCGCGCCCGACCATGCGCTGGATCACCCTGCCCTCGCTGATATCGCCTTGGGCGTAATCCATGGTCTCGATCACGGCGCCATCGCGGATGACGGTGATGCGGTCGGCCACCTTGGCGATTTCATTGAGCTTGTGCGAGATCAGAATGCAGGTCACGCCCGCTTCGCGCTGCAGCTCCAGCAGCAGATCCAACAGCGCGTCGCTGTCGGTTTCGTTCAAGCTCGACGTTGGCTCGTCCAGGATCAACAGCCGCACGTTCTTCGATAGCGCCTTGGCGATTTCCACCAATTGCTGCTTGCCCACCCCGAGCTCGGACACCGGCGTGGACGGCGATTCGGCGAGCCCGACCATGTCGAGCAGCGTCCGGGTGCGGGTATGCGCCTGCGCCCAGTCGATCACGCCGTGCCGGGCCGGCTCGTTGCCGAGAAAGATGTTTTCCGCGATCGACAGCTGCGGCACCAGCGCCAGTTCCTGATGAATGATGATGATGCCCTGGCGCTCGGAATCGGCGATGCCGCGAAACGCCTGCACCTCGCCGTCGAACACGATGTCGCCCTGATAGGAATCGTGCGGATAGACCCCGCTCAGCACCTTCATCAAGGTCGACTTGCCCGCGCCGTTTTCGCCGACGATGGCGTGAATTTCGCCGGCGCGGACATTGAGATTGACGTGACTCAAGGCGACGACACCGGGGAATTCCTTGGTGATGTCGCGCATTTCCAGAATCGTTTCCACCCTGCCACCTATGCGGATAAGCCCGGCCAGCCATCAGCCGGGCCAGCGTCAACCACCGCCGTCCGTCGCATCGGCGCGATGCGACGGACGGCGGGCCTCAAAACGCAGGGGTCGTCAGTGAATCTGGTCTTCACGGTAGTAGCCGCCGCCGACCAGCACCTGTTTCCAGTTGCTGATGTCGACGCTGACCGGCTTAAGCAACAGCGCCGGCACCACCTTGACGCCATTGTTGTAGGTCTTGGTGTCGTTGACCGGTACCTTCTGCCCGCTCAGCATGGCGTCGATCATGCCGACCGTGTCGCGTGCCAGCAGGCGGGTGTCCTTGAACACCGTGGCCGACTGCTCATGCGCCAGGATCGACTTGACCGACGGCAGCTCGGCATCCTGGCCGGTCACCACCGGCATCGCCTTGCCGCCGCTGCCGTAGCCGACGCTCTTGAGCGAGGACAGAATGCCGATGCTGATGCCGTCGTACGGCGACAGCACCGCGTCGAGGTGGGCGTTGCCGTAATTGGCGCTCAGCAGGTTGTCCATGCGCGACTGAGCGGTGGCGCCGTCCCAGCGCAAGGTCGATACCTTGTCCATGCCCATCTGCTTGCTGCGCACCACCAGCTTGCCCTTGTCGATGTACGGCTTGAGTACCGACATGGCGCCGTTGTAGAAGAAGTAGGCGTTGTTGTCGTCCGGCGAGCCGCCGAACAGCTCGATGTTGTACGGCCCCTTGCCGGCCGACAGATGCAGCGCCTGGGTGATGTAGCCGCCTTGCAGCACCCCGACCTGGAAGTTGTCGAAGGTGGCGTAATAGTCGACGTTCTTGGTATCGCGGATCAGACGGTCATAGGCGATCACCTTGATGCCCTTGCTCGCCGCCTTGCTCAACACCTCGGTCAGCGACTTGTTGTCGATCGGCGCGATCACCAGCACTTTCGGCCCCTTGGTGATCATGTTCTCGATCTGGGCCAACTGGTTGGGGATATCGTCTTCGGCGTACTGCAGGTCGGCGCGATAGCCGCGCTCCTGCAGGAATTTCACCATATTGTTGCCATCCGAAATCCAGCGCGCCGACGATTTGGTCGGCATGGAAATCGCCACCAGCCCCTTATCGGTGGCATGGGCGAAGCTGGGCACCAGGGTGGCGGCTGCCAGCAGCAGGCCTATGGCGTGTTGTTTCATGGTCATCTCCTCTGTGCTGTTTTAGTTAGCGCGCAGCCGGACAGCGCCGGATTGCGGTTTGCCTCATGCCCCGGCATCGGGGCGGGTACTGCGTTACAACCCTGCTGCCCGGTTCAGGCGGCGGTGTAAGCCGTCTTCACCGAGGTGTAAAACTCGGCCGCGTAGCGGCCCTGCTCGCGCGGACCGGCGCTGGAGGCCTTGCGGCCGCCGAACGGCACGTGATAATCGACGCCGGCCGTCGGCAGGTTCACCATCACCATGCCAGCCGCCGACTGGCGCTTGAACTGGCTCGCATACTTGAGCGACTGCGTGCAGATGCCGGCGCATAGACCGAACTCGGTGTCGTTGGCCAGCTGCAGCGCGTGTTCGAACGACGCCGCCGGCATGACCACCGCCACCGGTCCGAAAATCTCCTCGCGGGCGATGCGCATCGACGGCGCGCCGGCGAACAGCGTCGGCTGCAGGTAATGGCCGCGCGGCGTGAGCGGCAGCAGGTCGCCGCCGAACAGCAGCTCGGCCCCCTCATCGACGCCGGCGCGAATGTAATCGAGGTCGGTTTGCAGTTGCCGCTCGTCCACCACCGGCCCCATCTCCACCCCTTGCCCCACGGCATTGCCCACCTTGAGCGCGGCCAGGCGCAGCCGGACTGCTTGCACGAAACGGTCGCGAATGCCCTCCTCGACGATCAGGCGGCTCGACGCGGTGCAACGCTGGCCGGTGGAAAAGAAGGCGCCATTGACCGCGGCGTTGACGGCGACGTCCAGATCGGCGTCGTTCAGCACGATCAGCGGGTTTTTGCCGCCCATCTCCAATTGCACCCGCGCGCCGCGTCCGCCGGCCGTCTCGCGGATCTGCCGGCCCACCGCGGTGGAGCCGGTGAAGCTGACCGCGTCGACCAGCGCATGGCCGACGATGGCCTGCCCAACCTGGCGTCCGCTGCCCATGACCATGTTGAATACCCCGGCCGGCACGCCGGCGCGGTGCAAAATATCGGCCAGTGCCCAGGCGCAGCCGGGCACGAGCTCGGCCGGCTTGAACACCACGGTGTTGCCATAGGCGAGCGCGGGCGCGATCTTCCAAGCCGGAATCGCCATCGGGAAATTCCAAGGGGTGATCAGCCCCACCACGCCGACCGGCTCGCGGCGGATCTCGACCTCGATGCCGGGGCGCACCGACGCCAGGCTCTCGCCGGGGACACGCAGCGCCTCGCCGGCGAAAAACTTGAAGATCTGCCCGGCGCGCGCCACCTCGCCCACCGCCTCCGGCAGCGTCTTGCCCTCCTCGCGCGCCAGCAACAGACCGAGCTCCTGCTTGCGCGCCAGCAGTTCGCTGCCCACCGCGTCCAGCAGATCGGCGCGGCGCTGCACGCCGCAGTCGGCCCACACCGGCTGCGCGGCGGCGGCGGCTTCGATCGCCTCGTTGGCGTCGGCGGCGCTGCCGCGCACGTATTCGCCCACCGGCGCGTCCAGCTCGGACGGATTCTCGTCCAGGCCCACGGTGGAGCCGTGCAGCCAGCGGCCATTAATGTAGTTGCGATAGACAGGCAGACTCATAGACTCACCACCCCTTCGATGGCAAAGGACGACGGCCGCGACGCGACCGGATTACGCAGCGCCGGGCCAAACCCGGGCAACGACAACACGAAGGTGTCACCGGCCTCGACACACACGCCGTCGGCGAAACTCAGCGTGGCGGTGCCGAAGAAATGCAGGTGCACATCGCCCGGCTGCAGAAATTGCGCGTATTTGAAATGGTGGTATTCCAGGTTGGCGATGCTGTGGCACATATTGGCCTCGCCGGTCAGAAACGGGCGCTGCCACAGCACTTCGCCGCGCCGCTCGATACGGCTCTCGCCGGTCAGGTCGGCCGGCAGCGCGCCCACCCGCAGCGCCGGGCCCATGGCGCAGGGTCGCAGCTTGGAATGGGCCAGATAGAGGTAATTCTTGCGCTCGGTCACGTGATCGGAAAACTCGTTGCCGACGGCGAAACCGAGTCGGTATGGCCGGTGGTCCGGACCGATCAGATACAACCCGACGAGCTCGGGCTCCTCGCCATGATCGAGCGCGAAATCCGGCGAAGGCAGCGCTTGTCCGGGCGCGGTCACGATGCTGCCGTCGCCCTTATAGAACCATTCCGGCTGCGTGCCCGGTTGTCCCGGACGATGCCTGCCGCCGGCCATGCCCCACTGAAACATCTTCATGCTGTCGGTCACCGCCTTGCCGCCGGCTTCGGCCTGCGCTTGCGCCTGGTGCATCTGGTCACGGGTGGCGGCGCTGCCCAAATGCGTGAGGCCGGTGCCGGTGACATGGCAATGCGCGACGTCCGCGTGGGTCAGCGGCGGCAGCAGCGCGCCCGCCCGCTCCAGCGCGGCGTAGGACACCGGCTCGCCCTGGTGACGGCTGGCCACCTGCGTCGCCAAGTCGTGACCGGCGGCGATCGCGGCCCACGCCAAGTCATAACTGGACGCCACGCCCAGGATGGGACGACAGGACTCGCCATCCTCCGCCAGCAGCCCGACACAGGACCGCTGTTGTGGATCCAGGTATTGAATCAGCAGCATGATGACCTTTCCCGCGAGATCGATATTTGCTGC
The DNA here is from genome assembly GCF_019232825.1 of Paludibacterium sp. Lineage (GTDB taxonomy): Bacteria > Pseudomonadota > Gammaproteobacteria > Burkholderiales > Chromobacteriaceae > Paludibacterium. Next base: position 9,863 of record NZ_JAFAND010000060.1, read on the forward strand.
ATGCTATCCGACAGATAGATATGCTTCTAATGAAATAATGACTAATATCAATAGCAAAATCGATATCGCAAAGGGGAGAGCATGGCGGGGAATTATTCCAATTGGTTCATTCGCGCGCGGCTGAAAACCCGCCAGCTACTGCTATTGGTGGCCCTGGACGAAGAGCGCAACATCCACCGCACCGCCGAGGCGCTGCTGATGACGCAGCCGGCGGCATCGAAGCTATTAAAGGAACTGGAGGACACGCTGGGGGTGGCGCTGTTCGAGCGCCTACCGCGCGGCATGAAGCCCACTTGGTACGGCGAGATCATGATCCGCCACGCGCGCATGGTGCTATCGAGCCTGAATCAGGCCCAAGACGAGATCAGCGCGCTGAAATCCGGTCGTATGGGTCAGGTGCGGCTGGGCGCCATCACCGACCCCGGCGCCCAGCTGGTGCCGCGCACCATCGCCCGCGTCAAACAGCAATACCCGCTGCTGGACATTCACGTCGCGGTCGACACCAGCGACATGCTGCTGCCGCGGTTACTGGCCGGTAAGCTCGACATCGTCATCGGCAGGCTGCTGCAGCAACATGATAAAACCAACCTGATCTACGAACGCATTGCCGAGGAGCCGATCGTCATCGCCTGCCGGCCGGAGCACCCCTTGCTCGGCGTGCCGCGACTGAGCCTGCGCGACGTGGCCGGCATGGGTTGGATCCTCACGCCGGTCGGCAGCGTGCTGCGCCACCGCGTCGACATGGCCTTTCGCCAAGGAAACCTGGAACCGCCGATGAACGTGGTGGAAACCGCATCGCAACTGATGACCACGGCGTTATTGGAATCGACCGACATGCTGGCGGTGATCGCCCAGCGCCTGGCCGGCCACTACAGCCGCTACGGTATGCTGAAGATTCTGCCGCTGGAACTGCCGAGCAATATGGATGAATTCGGTTTCATCACCCGGCGCGACCACCATCTGTCGCCCGGCGCCGACATCGTGCTGACCGCGCTCAAGGACGTCGCCAGCGAGATTTATCCCGCCGCTCGCGCAGATTGATACGTTTTTCAATATCTATTGAGCCGATTTATTCATTGGAACAATATCGGAAGCCCTGATTAAGATGCAGCCCATCATGCACGAGCACGTGCGGCCTCAAGGAACGCATCATGACCGCAACAAAAAAACCGTTACGTAGTCAGGGCTGGTTCGGCAAACAGGACCGGGATGGCTTCATGCACCGTAGTTGGCTGAAAAACCAGGGCTACCCCGACGACCTATTCGATGGCCGTCCGGTGATCGGCATCTGCAACACCTGGTCGGAGTTGACGCCCTGCAATGGCCACTTCCGCGAACTGGCCGAGTTCGTCAAGCGCGGGGTGTACGAAGCCGGCGGGTTCCCGCTGGAATTCCCGGTGATGTCGCTCGGGGAAACCCAGCTGCGCCCCACCGCCATGCTGTTTCGCAATCTGGCCAGCATGGACGTGGAGGAATCGATCCGCGGCAATCCCATCGACGGCGTGGTGCTGCTGATGGGCTGCGACAAGACCACCCCGGCGCTGATGATGGGCGCCGCCAGTTGCGACCTGCCCACGATCGGCTTGTCCGGCGGGCCGATGCTCAACGGCAAATTCCATGGCAAGGACGTCGGTTCCGGCACCGGCGTGTGGATGATGTCAGAGATGGTGCGCGGCGGACAAATGACCATGGAGGAATTCGTCGCCTCGGAATCGTGCATGCAACGCTCCAAAGGCAGCTGCATGACCATGGGCACCGCCTCGACCATGGCCAGCATGGTGGAGGCGCTGGGCATGTCGCTGCCCGAAAACGCCGCCATTCCGGCGGTGGACGCGCGGCGCAACCGCCTGGCGCAGCTGACCGGCCGCCGCATCGTCGAGATGGTGAAGGAAGACCTGACGATGTCCAAGATCCTCACCCGCCAGGCGTTCGAGAATGCCATCCGCGTCAACGCCGCCATCGGCGGCAGCACCAACGCGGTGATCCACTTGCTGGCGCTCGCCGGCCGCGTCGGCGTGCCGCTCACACTGGAGGACTGGGACGCGCTGGGACGCGAGATGCCGTGCCTGGTGAACCTGCAGCCCTCCGGCCAATACCTGATGGAAGACTTTTACTACGCCGGCGGCCTGCCGGCGGTCATCCGCGAAATCGCCGCGCGGCTCCATCCCGACGCGCTGACGGTGAATGGCCATACCTTGGTGGCCAACTGCGCCGAGGCGCCCTGTTACAACCGCGACGTCATCCGCCCGCTTGGGGAACCGTTCAAGCCGGACGCCGGCATCGCCGTGCTCAAGGGCAACCTGGCACCCGACGGCGCGGTGATCAAGCCCTCCGCCGCCACCCCGGCGCTGATGCGCCACACCGGCCGCGCGGTGGTGTTCGAGGATATCGACGACTATCACGCCCGCATCGACGACCCCGCGCTGGACGTCGACGAGCACTGCGTGCTGGTGTTGAAGAATTGCGGGCCGCAAGGCTATCCCGGCATGGCCGAGGTGGGCAATATGCAATTGCCGCCCAAGGTGCTGCAAAAGGGCATCACCGACATGGTGCGCCTGTCCGACGCGCGCATGAGCGGCACCGCCTACGGCACGGTGGTGCTGCACACCTCGCCCGAAGCCGCTATCGGCGGGCCGCTGGCCTTGGTGCAAAACGGCGATTTGATCGAATTGGACGTGGCGGCGCGCAAGCTGCACCTGCACGTCAGCGACGCGGAGCTCGCGCGGCGGAGAGAGCAATGGGTAGCACCGACCCAGCCCGAGCGCGGCTGGTATCACTTGTACGTCAAGCACGTGCAGCAGGCCCATCTGGGCGCGGACCTGGATTTCCTGGTAGGCGGCAGCGGCGCCCCGGTGCCGCGCGAATCACACTGACTTTAAGTAGAGGTTTGGCATGACACACTATGCTAGCTACCCCAGTCTGGAGGGGAAGACGGTCTTCATCAGCGGCGGCAGCTCCGGCATCGGCGCCGACATCGTGCACGCCTTTGCCCGCCAAGGCGCGCGCGTGGCCTTTACCGGCCGCAACGCAGAAGCGGCCGAAGCGGTCACCCGCGCCGCCAGCGCCGTGGGGCCGACACCGCTGTTTCTCCCGTGCGACATGACCGACGTCGACCAGATCCGCCGCGCCATCCTGCAGGCGCGCGCCGCGCTGGGGTCGATACAGGTGTTGATCAACAATGCCGCCAATGACGACCGCCACCGGCTGGAAGACGTGACCCTCGATTATTTCGACCAGATGAGCGCCATCAACCTGCGCGCGCATTTCTTCGCCACGCAATGCGCGGCGGCGGACATGACCGCGGCCGGCGCCGGCGTGATCGTCAACCTCAGTTCGATCAGCTGGAAGATCAAGGGCGCCGGCTATCCGGTGTACGAAACCTGCAAGTCGGCGATGATCGGCCTGACCCGCGCGCTGGCGCGCGACCTGGGCAAGCAAGGCGTGCGCGTCAACACGCTGACGCCCGGCTGGGTGATGACCGAGAAACAGCTGCGACTGTGGGTCGACGCCCACGGCGAGAAGATGCTGGACGACAACCAATGCCTGCCCGGCCGTCTGCAAGGCGAGGACATCGCCAACATGGCGCTGTTTTTGGCGGCCGACGACAGCCGCATGATCACGGCGCAAGAGTTCGTCGTCGATGCCGGCTGGACCTGAGGCATGGGCGCGATGAATGGAGACGGGACCGAGGCGCGCCTGCTGCTCGGCGTACAAGCCACACTAGGCGAGGGGCCGTTGTGGTCGGCACGCGACCGCCGTCTGTACTTCGTCGACATCCGCGCCGCAACGCTCTACGCGTTGTCGCTCGACAGCGGCGCGCTCGACAGTTGGCTGCTGCCGGCGCCGGTCGGCTGGGTGGTCGAGCGCGCCGCCGGCGGACTGGTGGTGGGGCTGCAAGACGGCATCGCCGAGCTGCAAACCAACCCATGGCAACTACGGCGGCGGGTCAATCCTCACCCGGACCAACCCGCCATGCGTTTAAACGACGCCAAGGCAGGCCCGGGCGGACAGATCTTCGCCGGGTCGATGAACGATCGCGATACCCGCCGCCCTGACGGCTGCCTGTACCGGCTGGATACCGACGGCAGCCTCCATACCGTCGATCGCGGCTATCGCATCTGCAACGGACCGGCCATCAGTCTTGACCAGCGCACGCTGTATCACACCGACACGGCGCTCGCGACGATCTACGCTTATCCGTTGGCGGCCGACGGCACGCTGGGAGCACGGCGCGAATGGAAACGCTTTAACCAACAGGAAGGCTTTCCCGACGGCATGACCGTGGACGCCGAGGGCGCGCTGTGGGTCGCCCATTGGGGCGCCGGCTGCGTCTCGCGCTTCGACGCCGACGGCCGGCTGCTGCGCCGCATTGCCTTGCCGGTGTCGCAGCCGACCAGCATCACGTTCGCGGGACCCGGGCTCGACCGGCTGATCGTCACCAGCGCCCGCGACGGCTTGAGCGCCGCGCAACTGGAGAACGAGCCGCTGGCGGGCGGCCTATTCGAATTGGACAATCAGGGGGTGCGCGGCCTGCCCGCGTGGCAATATGGCGGCTGAACCGCTGCTGACCCTGCGCCACGGCGCGTTGCGGCTGGAACTGGCGCCGGATATCGGCGGCAGCATCGCCCGCTGCTTCAGCGAGCAGGATGGACAACGGCGGCATTGGCTGCGCCCAGCCAGCGCCGAGGCGCTGTGCCAAGGCCTGGCCGAGGGCATGGCGTGTTTTCCGTTACTGCCGCATGGCGGCCGGGTGCGCGATGGCCGCTACCTCGGCAGCGACGGCCAATGGCACCGCTTGCCCGACGGCACTCGCCACAGCCTGCACGGCATCGGCTGGCGCCTGCCCTGGCAGACGGAATCGCTCGGCGAACACGCCGCCCGGTTGACGCTGACGGTCGACAGCGGCCAGTGGCCCTTCCCTTTCCTGGCCGAACAAACCATCACCTTGGACGATAGCGGCTTCAGCCACACGCTGCGGCTGACGCTGCTAGGCGATGCCCCGCTGCCGCACCCCTGCGGACTGGGCCTGCACCCTTACTTCCCGCGCACGCCCGACTGCCGCATCCGCTTACTGACCGCGGGGATGTGGCGGACCGACGACGCCGTCTTGCCGTTGCAGCCCACGCCCGCCACAGCCTTGCGCCGCCACCTGCAATTCGGCTGGTCGCCGGACTGGCGCGCGCTCGACAACACCTTTTACGGCTGGCAACGCCAAGCCGACATCGACTGGGGCAGCCACACGCTGCGGCTACAGGCCGATAGCCGCTTCGTGGCGCTCTACACCCCGGCGGAACAGGATTTTTTCTGCCTGGCGCCTTGCACCCACGTGCCGGACTTCGCCAACCACGCCGACGCGCCCCCGGCCCAGCGCGGCGGCCACTGGCTCAGACCGGGCGACACGCTGGCGCTCAGCTGCCGCTATCGTTGGCAAATCCGGTAACCCGCCCAAGGAACGCTAAGGCTTGAGATGACGGTCGAACCAATCGACCACCACGTGCGTCACGGCCGGCTGCAGCCAATAATCGCCGGCATGCTGCGCCCCTTTCACCACATAACGGGTGCTGTCGATCCCTTGTGCGATCAGGGCGCGGTGCAGAAGCTCGGTCTGGCGCGGCGATACCAGCGTGTCTTGGTCGCCATGCATGAACAAGAACGGCGCAGCCTGATGGCTGACGTAATGCAACGGGTTGGCGGCTTCGGTCTTGTCCGCATTGGTGTTGATGTCGCCGCCCGTGCCGAAGACCGCCGGGCCGTTGACCCACATCGCCTCCGGCGCCGACGGCGAGGCATGCAGTTTGCGCACGTTTTCGGGGAAACCCTCCGCCACACGGGTCAGATCCGATAGGCCATACAGATCCACCGCGGCTTGCACATCGCTCGACTGATCGAGGTTCTCGCCTTGGTCGAACGCCTTCACGCCGTTACTTACCCCGGCCATGGCGGCCAGGTAGCCGCCGGCCGAATCGCCCAGCACGCCGACATGGCTAGGATCGACGTGATAGCGCGCGGCGTTGGCGCGCAGATAACGGATCGCCGATTTCACGTCGATGATCGGCGCAGGGAAGGTTGCCAGCGGCGCGACGCGATACTCGATGCTTGCCACGACATAGCCCGCCTCGGCCAGATCCATGCGCTGCTGCAAATAGCGATCCTTGTTGGCGTGAAGGAAACCGCCGCCAGTGACGAAAACGATGGCCGGCGCCGGACGCGGCGTTTTCGGACGCAAGATGTCCATCTTCAGCGCCAAATGCTCGTAGCCCAGTTCGGACGGCTGCGAGAACACCACGTTCGAGATCAAATCGACCGGCATGCGCGTCATGGCGACGTCGAGCACGCGGCTATCTCCCGGCGCCGCCAGCGCGGCAGTGCCCAGCATGGCGGGAAACAGCGCCGCCAGTAAATGGGTGCGAAGTGTCATCACGGCTCCTTAGTTCGAACGGCTCAGCGGAAAACCGGCCGGCAGCGCCGACGGCGGACAGTTGATCACGTCGTCGCGACCTGGGCCGCAGTCCTCGACAAAGGTAATGGTGGCGAACTCGTCGATCACGGCTTTCGGATAGGTCGGGCCGGCGTCACGATAGGCGCGCATCTGATCGAGGTGCTGGTTTTGGTAACAGACGGTCTTTTTCGGATCGTCGATCACCCAGCGCGGGAAGAAGATCACGCCATGCAGCTGTTTGCGCGACAGATTGACGGTCAGACTGACGCAGGTGCCGGTCGGCTCGTCCCAGGAAATCTTGTATACGTCGGCGCCGACGGCACGGATGAAGGCCTGCTGATCGGTAACCCAGCGTCCGCCGACAATGCCGCTGTGGATGCGGTAGTCGAACACATCGCTGCCTTTGACGTAAATCTCGTATTGCCAGCCGTTGTCGTAGGTGTAAACCAGATGTTTGCCGATCAGCCCGGCCAAATCTTGCGTAGCGGTTTGTTGCGTGGTCATGATGAGTCTTTCCTGATTCAGTCAATCGATGTCACCATGATATACCCTGATAAATGAATTAAAAAACGCTATTATTAGTGTAATTTAATTCGATTTTTCGATTGAAATAATGCACAAGACAACGCTGGAGCAATGGCAGGTACTGCAAACGGTGATCGAAGCCGGCGGCTTTACCCGCGCCGCCGCGCAACTCCATCGCAGCCAATCGGCGGTCAGCTACGCCATCGCCCAATTGCAGGAACGGCTGGGGGCAACGCTGATCGAGGTCGAAGGACGCAAAGTACGGCTAACGGAGACCGGCGCCGCGCTACTGCGCGACGCCCGGCCATTGATTACCCAGCTCGACGGCTTGGAAGCCCGTGCCAAGGCGCTGACGCAGGGCACGCAAGCTTGCGTGCGCTTCGCGGTCGACAGCGCCTATCCCAAGCGCAGCCTGTTCGCCGTGCTAAAACGCTTCGCTGCCGATTTTCCTCATACCCAGATCGAGCTCAGCGAGGTGATGCGGCTAAACGCAGAACAAGCACGCGCGCGCAGCGACCTGGCCATCGTGTTCCAGACAACGACCGTTTTGGCAGAGCACCGGCTGGCGGACGTCGAACTCCTCGCCGTGGCGGCGCATGACCATCCGCTGCTGCAAGCGGGACAAACGACGTTGTCGACGGCTGATCTGGCCCCCCATCTGCAAGTCCGGCTGGAGGATAGTCAGCAGCCTGCGCATACGGGGGACGAGGGCAAGCGCCGGCAATGGTCGGTGAACACGGTGGAGTCGGCCCGGGAAGCGGTGCTATCCGGCCTGTGCTTCGGCTGGCTGCCACGGCATGTCATTGCCGACGACCTGACCGGCGGGACGCTGTGCCCACTGCCGCTAAGAACCGGCGCCAAGCGTTCCATTCCGCTCAGCCTGGTGTTTGCCGATGTCGAGCAGGCCGGCCCGGCGACGCGGGCGCTGGCCGACCTGCTACTGAGGATGGATGCACACCAAAATATCGGGTAAAGCCCGCAATCAAATCAGATAGGGCACCCGGATACCAGGTTCATCTGATATACACATCACATACCATGCCCAAGCACGCTACTCCCGCAAACTGTCGATCAACCGCGTCAAACCCTCGGTAAGGTTCGCCACCGAGGCATCCAGATCCCAATCGTCGTGGCCCAGTTTGACCACGTTGGAAATCGAGCGCACCTCATAGAAGCGCTGCCCTTCCTGCAAGCAGACATGGAAAAACGCCGCGCCCTCCATGTTCTCGATCTCGGCGTGCGCGGTGTCGATAAACGGCGCCAGCGCGGCGTTGAGCGACAGACTGCGCGCCAAGGGCAGCGGCGGCGAGTCCGGCAGGTAGGGGCAAGCCAGCGTGTGGCGGACATCGAAATCCATGTCGATGGCCAGATGCGCCAGATGGCGGAAGCCCTCCGGCGTAAAAAAGCCGAGGTCGGCCTCGCATTCGCTCTCGACCAGCACGGTGTCGCCGATGGCAAGCGGCGCGTGCGCATACATGCCGGCGACGCCGGCCAGGATCAGCACGTCCGGCGCGTGCTCGCGGATGGCTTTCAGCGTGGCGTAGGCGGTGGCGGTCAGGCCGACGCCGCTGATCACGGTCTCAACACCTGGGCGTGAAAAAAGGCGCGCTTCAGTCGCCGTTGGAAACATGACCACGGTCTTCATCTCGATCATCCACGGTTGCCTTGGAGGAGGCCGATTATGCCATGGCACGCGGTTTTCCGTTCGTTCAACCGTCTTGGCTATAATATCGATCGATCATCACTACGCGTCCGCTCATACGAAGGACTGGCCCACGCATGCCGCCCGCTTCCCGTTGCCGCGACCGCTTTGGCGGCATCGCCCTGAATCTGCTCTTCGCCGTGCCGATCGGCATCTTGGCGGCCGGCGTCACCGGCGTGTTCCGCCGCGCCATCGATCTATCGGATCAGGCGCTCTTCGGTTCGTCGCAGGACATCACCCACATCGTGGCGCGGCTGCCCAGCGGCTGGCGGCTGGCCGTGCCCGCCCTCGGCGGCCTGTTGGCCGGCATCATCCTTTGGCTCGTCAACCGCCGCTACGACAAAGTCGAGAACGACTACATGGAGGCGGTCTCCAGTGGCGACGGCCGCATCGCGCTCATGCCCTCCCTGCTGCGCAGCCTGTCGTCGCTGGCGTCCATCGTCTCGGCCGGGTCGATCGGCCGCGAAGGCGCCATGGTGCAGTTGGCGGCGTTGACCGGCTCGTTGACCGGGCGACGCTGGGCCAACGAGCGCCAACTCAAGCTGATGACCGCCTGCGGCGCCGCTGCCGGGCTCGCGTCGGTTTACCATACGCCGCTGGCCGGCGCGATGTTCGTGGCCGAAATCGTGCTGGGCGCCATCACGGTCGATCTGCTGATTCCCTTGTTCGCCTCGTCCGTCGCGGCGTCACTCACGATGTTGGCCCTGAGCAACCACGACGCGCCGTTTGCCTTGGTGTCCGGCCTCGCTTCGCCGGGGCTTGGCGAATACGTGCTGGTCGTGCCGCTCGGCCTCGCCGCCGGCGTGTTGGCCCCGCTCTTTCTGCGTCTGCTCGCGTTCGGCAAGCGGCAGTTCCGCGCCCTGCCGCTGGCGCTGCCCTGGCGCATGGCGCTGGGCGGGTTGCTGATGGGAGGCATCGCGGTTTGGGTGCCGGAGGTATGCGGCAATGGCTACGCGCCGATTATCGGCATCCTGCAAGGCCAAGCGCTGTCGGTCCCAGTGCCGCTGGCGCTCTTGGCCAAGATCGCCGCTACCGCGCTCATCGTCGGCGCGGGCGCGGTCGGAGGGATTTTCACGCCATCGCTGTTCATCGGCGCGGCGCTGGGGGCGATGGTCGCCGGAGCCGCCGCACTGATCCCGGCGTTGCCGCAGGGCGACGCCACGCTGATCGCGCTCATCGGCATGGGCGCCTTCATGGCGGCGGTCAGCCATGCGCCGCTGATGGCCATCCTGATGGTGTTTGAAATGACGATGAACGCGCAGCTGTTGCTGCCGCTGATGGCCGGCAGCATCCTGGCCTACGCGGTATCGCGCGCGTTGCGCTCGCGTTCGCTGTATGACGTGCTGAACCGGCGGCACGCCCATCAGGCCAAGGTGCAAGCGCTGCCAGACACCGAGCTGATGGCGCTGTTGGAACCCGTGATCCGGCATCTGACGCCAGCCACCACCATCGACCAGGCCTGCCGGCAGTTTGAACAGACGCGCACGCGCTACCTCTACGTGGTCGACGAAGCGGGCCAATTTCTCGGCGCTGTCTCCATCCATCAACTGGCCGCGTTGATCTGCGCCGCGCCCGAGCGGCGCGAGGCCCCGGTCGGGCCGCTGATCGAGACCGCATTCGATCTGCTGCCGGCGCATGCCAGCCTGAAGGATGCCTGGTCAATGTTCGCCATGAGCCCGCTGGAGCGCATTCCGGTGGTCGACAATCTCGACCACCGCCGTTTTCTCGGCGTGGTCAGCAAGCGCAACGTGCTCGACCGGCTGCGCCTGCTGGCGGAACGCTAAGTCGCGCCGCTTAAATGAACAGCGCCGTGCGCGACTCGCCCGCCGCGCCGAGGAAGGTGGCCACGCCGCCCAGCTCGACGCCGTCGATCAGCTCTTCCTGGCGAATGCCCATCACGTCCATCGACATTTGACAGGCGATCAGCTGCGCGCCGCCGGCCACCAGGTCCTGCAGCAGCTTGGCCGGCAAGTCGACGTTCTTGTCGCGCATCACCTTGCGGATCAGCCGGGCGCCCATGCCGGCGAAATTCATCTTGCTGATCGAGTTGAGCCGCCCCGCCCCGCGCGGCATCATGGCGCCGAATAGCCGGTCCATGAAGGACTTCTTCAATGCGGGCGGCGCGGCCTTACGCAACACGTTGAGCCCCCAGAAAGTGAAGAACACGCTCACCGGCCGCCCCATCGCCAACGCGCCGTTGGCGATGATCAAGCCCGCCATCACCTTATCTAGATCGCCGCTGAAAACCACGAGCGTGGTCTTGTCGCCCACGGCCGCCGGCGGCGCTTCGGCCGGCAAGGCCGCGCCCTTGCGGATCAGCGCCGTGACCTGCCCCTTGTCGGCATTGACCGTCAGCACCTGATTGCCGGTTTTTTCGGCCCAGACGCGCACGTCGCGGCCATAGGCCGGGTCGGAGGCGGTCACCTGCAGCAATTCGCCCGCCCGCATGGCCTCGATAGTCTGGTAAGTCTTCATGATCGGGCCGGGGCATTGCAGCCCGACCGCATCGAGTTCACGGACAACCCCGGCTTCGGCCACCGCGCACACCGGCGCCGAGGGCGTGCCGTCCTCGCTGTCCCCCGCTTCAACCGCATCATGCACCGCGGTGGCGGCGGCCCAGGTCTTGTAGCCGCCGGTCAGGTTGCGCACGTCGGCAAAGCCGTGCTGCTTGAGGATGCGAGAAGCCAGATAGCCGCGCTGGCCTACCTGACAGAACACCACCACCGGGCGCGCCGGGTCCAGCTCGCCCAGACGCGCGCGCAACTGATCCAGCTCGATGGCGCGTGCGCCGGCAATGCTGCCCAACGCGAACTCCATCGGGGTGCGTATGTCGACCAACTGCACGCTGCCCGGCGCCATATCGCGCAGCGTTGCCCAATCGATGATGTGCTGACGGCCTTCGAGCACGTTTTGCGCCACGTAGCCGGCAACGTTGACCGGATCTTTGGCCGAACCGTACGGCGGCGCATAGGCCAGCTCCAGGTCGGCTAGATCAGAGACGCGCAGATCGCCGTGCATCGCCGTGGCGATCACGTCGATGCGCTTATCGGCGCCTTCGACGCCGACGGCCTGCGCGCCAAGAATCTTGCCGTCCGGCGCGAACAGCAGCTTCAACGCCAGCGGGTGCGCGCCCGGGTAGTAGCCGGCGTGCGCCATGCCATGGGTAACGATGGCGTGATACGGCAGGCCGATCGTCTTGAGCTGCTTCTCGTTCAGTCCGGTGGACGCCACGGCGTAATCGAACACCTTGAGGATAGCGGTGCCTTGCGTGCCGCGATAAGCGCGCAGGTTGCCCAAGGCCATGTTGTCGGCCGCCATGCGCCCTTGACGGTTGGCCGGGCCGGCAAGCGGAATCAAGGCAGGCTGCCCGCTGACCGCGTGCCGCACTTCGACCGCGTCGCCCACCGCGTAAATAGCGGCGTCCGACGTCTGCATGAACGGATTGACCAGGATGCCGCCGCTCAGGCCGAGCACAAGCCCCGCCGCGCGCGCCAGCGCGACTTCGGGCCGCACGCCGATGGCCAGGATGACGATGTCCGCCGGCAGGCGCTGGCCGCCGTGCAGCACTACCTCGCTGTGTTCGCCTGGGTGCTCGATGCGTTCGAGGCGGTCTCCCAACGACAACGCCACCTGCTTATCGCGCAGGTGCGCCTGAACGATGGCGGCCATTTCCGGATCGAGCGGCGCCAGGATCTGTTCGGCGCCCTCGACCAAGGAGACGGCAATGCCGAGAGCCTGGAGATTTTCCGCCACTTCGACGCCGATGAAGCCGCCGCCCACCACGACCGCGCGGCGCGGTTGACGCGCATCGAGCAGCGCCTTGATACGGTCGAGATCGGACAGATTGCGCAACGTGAGCACGCGCACATGATCGAGCCCGGGCAAACTTGGCCGCACCGGCTCGGCGCCCGGCGACAGCAACAGCTTGTCGTACGGCTGATCGGTTTCCATGCCGGTCGTCAGATCGCGCAAGCGCACGGTCTTGGCGATGCGATCGATGGCGACCGCTTCGGTACGGCTTTTCACCGTCACCGCATAGCGCTGGCTAAACGCCGCTTCCGTCGTCACCAGCAGTTGCTCGCGCTCGGCGATCTCGCCGGACAGATGATAGGGCAAGCCGCAGTTGGCAAAGCTGATGTCGGGGCCGCGCTCGATCAGCACGATGTCGGCCTGTTCGTCGTTGCGGCGCAGACGCGCGGCGGCGGTGGCCCCGCCGGCGACGCCGCCGATGATCACGTATCGCATGGTTTGGTCTCCGAGGATTTTCCTGATTATAATCGTACTTAACTAAGTAGTTAAATAGAAAAATAAAAAATCGGGAGTGGAGAGTCGGGAGGGCTTACTCCCGCCGTTGCGCTTGCGCGGATATCAACTGCGGGAGTAACGGCAACACCTTGAAAGCGGGAGTGGGACAGGCTTTTACTCCCGCCGTTAAGGTTTTGCTTTCACTCCCGCCATTGCGCCTGAGCGCGCCGCCACGGCGGGAGTAACGGCAACACCTTGAAAGCGGGAGTGGAGGCCGGCGTTTACTCCCGCCGTTAAGGTTTTGCTTTCACTCCCGCCATTGCGCCTGAGCGCGCCGCCACGGCGGGAGTAACGGCAACACCTTGAAAGCGGGAGTGGGACAGGCTTTTACTCCCGCCGTTAAGGTTTTGCTACTCCCAGCTCAAGGCTGCTCCATGCGCTGTTCGAACGCTTTGACGCGGGCGTGATCCAGCCCATGCTCGATCGCCCCGAGCAGCACCGCGTCGGTGCCGGTGGTCGACACGGCGAATTCGGGCAACGGAATCAGCAGGAACTCGGCCAGATGCTGGCGGATCTTCGGCAGCAGCAGCTTGCTGTTGCGCCCGATACCGCCGCCAAACACCACGAGCGCGGGATCGAGAATCGGGATGATGGCCTTGAGCGCCCAGGCGATCTGGCGCGCTTCCTCGGCAACGCATTCGACCGCGCGCGCGTCGCCGTCGTCGGCGGCGGCGAACACCGCTTCGGCGCTGGCGAACGGCAGGCCAAGCTGATGCGCGTGCGCAACAATGGCGCGCGCATCGGCGCAGGTTTCATAGAGACCGCGGTGGGGCGCGCCCACCGGCGGCAAGGTGCCCGAATCAGGCGCCGGCGGCAGCATGGCGATTTCGCCGGCGAAACCGCCCGCGCCACGATGCAGCTTGCCCTCGGCCACGATGCCGAGGCCGACGCCGGTGCCGATCGACATGAAAACGAAGTTCTCCACCTCGCGTCCGGCGCCGCATTTCTGCTCGCCCAGCGTGGCCAGGTTGATGTCGTTGTCGATGATCAGATCGGCGCCCAGCGCCTGCTGCAACTGAGACAGCAGATCCTCGCGCTCCCAACCCGGCAGGTTGCCCGCCAGCCGCAAGCAGCCCTTCTCGACGTCGAGCACGCCGGGCGAGCCGATCACCTTGGTCAGCACATCGTCCGCCTCGATACCGTGATCGGCCAGCATGGCCGCCACCATGTGGGCCAGCAACGCGATCAAATCGGTTGTGCGGGCCGGCGTACGCCGGTCCTGGCGCATCACGACGCGTCCGGTCAGATCGGCCAAGGCGCCGCGGGTCCATTCGGCCCCCATGTCGAACGCCACCACGAAGCCCGCTTCCGCGCGCGGCGCGTACAGCCTGGGCGAACGGCCGGCGCTGCCGACGCGCACGCCGGTTTGCGTAACGAGCCCCAAGCGCTCCAGATTGTTCAGCGCTGCCGAGGTGGTGACTTTGGACAGCCCGGTGCTTTGCGCCAATTGCGGGCTGGAGGCGGGCGTCAATGCCAGCAGATGCTGGTAGATCGCCCATTCGTTGCCCTGGCGTACAAACGCCGGGCCGCGGGTGACCGGCACCGACAGCCGGCTGGCATGATTGGTTTTTGTTTTCATGGCGTCTTCATTAAGTTCGCGAAAATGCTAACAACGCCCCATCGCAAGAGCAAGCATTACCCGCCAAGGCGGCGCCTTATCTTTATATGGAGGCATTTGCGCTGTTGCGACAGTTTTCTCGAACGTAACCGTATGATTTATGCCATCGTTGCATTAGTAAAGAAACCTTCCTATCATTCAAGACGTCGACGTCATATAACAACATCACGACGATCGAGAATCGGTAGTCTCTTTCAATGAAATCAACGCTCTTCACGTTACAGGGAGAAAAGGATGACTAACACGACGTCCAGCCCCCTCGCCGCCACAGCGGCACAGGAGGCCAGCCCTCCGGCTGACACCCAAACGCATTTCCACCGCTCCATCGGCTTGTTTCCCGCTGTCGCCATCAACATGATCCAGATGTGCGGCATCGGCCCGTTCATCACCATCCCCGCCATCGTCGCCGTGGCCAACGGCCCGCTGGCCGTCGTCGGCTGGATTGTCGGCGCGCTCTTGTCGATGGCCGACGGCCTGGTGTGGGCCGAGCTCGGCGCCGCCATGCCGGGCGCCGGCGGCACCTATCTGTATTTCCGCGAGGCGTTCCAATACCGCACCGGCCGGCTGATGCCGTTCCTGTTCGTGTGGACTGCCATGCTAACCATCCCGCTCACCATGAGCACCGGCGTCATCGGTTTCGTGCAATACCTGAATTTCTTCTTCCCCAATCTCACGCCGGGTCAAGGCCATGCCATCGGCCTGGTGGTGACCGCCATCGTCTTGTTGGCGCTCTATCGCCGCATCGAGTCGATCCGCACGCTCAGCACCATCATGTGGGTCATCCTGATCCTGGCGCTCGGCCTGACCACCGCGGCCGCCTATACCGACTTCCATCTCAGCCTGGCCACCGCCATTCCGCCGGATGCGATGCAGCCGTCGAAGTTCCTCACCGGCCTGGGCGCTGGCCTGATCATCGCCATCTACGACTACGCCGGCTACAACACCACCGCCTACATGGGCGATGAACTGAAGAACCCCGGCCGCGTCATGCCGCGTTCGATCATCATCTCCATCGTCGTCGTCATGGCGTTCTATCTGGCGATGAACATCGGCGTCATCGGCTCGGTGCCGTGGCAAACCGTGGCCAAGTCGCCGTCGGTGGCATCGTTGGTGATCGAGAAGAACTGGGGCCACACCGCGGCGGCGATCGTCACCGTGCTGATCCTGGTAGCCGCCTTCGCCTCGGTATTCGCCGGGTTGCTCGGCGGTTCGCGCGTGCCGTTCTATGCGGCGCGCGACGGCGTATTCCTGTCCGCCTTCGGCAAGATGCACCCGAAGCACGCCTTTCCGCACATCGCGCTCTTGGCGATGACCGCGATCATGGCGGTCGGCACCTTCTTCGACCTGACCACGGTGATCAACATGCTGGTGGCGGTCACGGTCATCCTGCAGTCGCTCGGCCAGATCGTCGCGCTGACCGTGCTGCGCCGCCGTCAGCCGCAGCTCGTCCGACCGTACAAGCAATGGCTCTATCCGTTGCCGAACCTGCTGGCGTTCGCGGGCTGGATCTTCGTGTTCTATATGGCGGATAGCGAATCGCAGATTCTGTCCGCGGCATGGATCGGGCTCGGGATCGTCGCCTTCCTGATCTGGGCGCGCACTTCCCGCTCTTGGCCGTTTGCTCCGTGCGAAGTACATGAAGTCTATCTGGAGCGCCAGCGTCAAGCAGGCCCGCAATCCTAAGAAAAAGAGCCAACAAGGATATTCGCTCATGCAGCCCTCTCATCCCACCACCCCGGCCGAGCAAGCGTTTCTGCTGGCGATCGATTTCGGCGGCACCAAGATCGCCATGGCCACCGCCACGCCGCAAGGCGAGCGGCTGGCCGAGCTGGAAATTCCCACCCAGGCCCATGACGGCGCCGCGCGTGTGATGACGCGCATGCACGATGCCGCCGCGGGTCTGATCGCCCAGACCCGCCAGAAGCATGGCGGCAAGCTCGGCGCCGTGGCGGCGGTCACGCCGGGCATCGTCGAGGCGAATGGCATCCGCCTCGCGCCGAACAATCCCGGCTGGGAGACGCTGGCAATGGCCGACACCTTGCGCCGGCAATTCGACGTCGAGAACGTGCGCGTGGAAACCGACGCCAAGGCCGCCGCGCTGGCGGAGGCGCGTTGCGGCGCGCTCAAGGACTTGTCCTGCGGCCTGTACGTCAACCTGGGTACGGGGCTCGCCGCCGCCGCGGTGATCGACGGCAAGGTGCTGCGCGGCGCGCACGGCGCGGCGGGCGAGATCGCCTATCAGTTGCGCGGCGTACCGGGCGAAGTGCCGTTCGCCGACGGCGGCGCGCCGCTGGAACAGTTCGTGTCCGGCCGGGCGTTGGCCGATCGCGCCAGCGCCTTGCTCGGACAGGCGGTCAGCTGCCGCCAGGCGTTCGACCTGGCGCCGGCGCACCCCGAGGTCGCCGCCCTGCTCGACCAGGCGTTGGATGTGCTGGTGGTGCACGTGGTCAATATCGTGCTGACGCTCGACCCCGAGCGCATCGCCGTCGGCGGCGGCATGGCGCGCGTGCCGCGCATCATTCAGGCGCTGACTCAAGGGCTCGCCCGCACCTGCCCCTATCCGCCGCAGGTGGTCTTGGCGGCGTTCGAACAGGGCGCCGCGTTGCAAGGCGCCATCCTGTGCGGCATGGAAGCGCTCGGCTGATCATCTTGCCTCGGCAATAAAGTGAAAACCCGCAAAGCCTTGTGCTGTGCGGGTTTCTATTGCCGGCGCCGTTGCGGAACCGCCGCCATGCCTACCGGGGCAAACCCCTGTCCCAATAGGGCGGGCTGCCGAACCGCTGTTCAAAAAACGCCAGGAAGGCGCGCACCTTGGGCGGAATGACTTTCTTGGGCGGATAAACGCCCCAGATGGCCCTGTCCGGGCCAGGAGCAATCTCGACGTCCCATGCATCCAGAACGCGGACCAGATGTCCCGCCACTATCGCGCTGCCCACCAGCCACGTGGGCAACACGGCGAGGCCCAATCCGGCCAAACAGGCTTCCCGAATCGCTTCGGAGTGGTTTGCTCTGATTTTTCCTGACGCTTGGACGGTGAATTGCTGTGTCCCTTCAAGCGTATTCTGACTGAAGTGCCAATAGTTCTTGGCTTTGAGCGCAAAGAGCACGCTTTCCATGTGCGCCAAGTCCTGCGGAACCTGGGGAGAATCCGTGGCATTCAGATAGGCCGGGCTGGCCACCAAGACCTGACGAAGCGGCGCCAATCGTCTGGAGAAAAGGCTCGAATCGGCCAATGCGCCCGCCTGTACTGCAAGATCGTATCCACCGCCAATCATGTCGAGCGTTTCATCCACCATCGCGATATCCAGCTCGATATCCGGATATTCCGTCATGAAGTCAGGCAGGTGGGGCACGATATGCAGCCGACCGAAATCGACCGGCATCATCAGACGCAGCACCCCCTTGGGATTTTGGGCAAAGGACGTGGCGGAATGCCGGGCAAGCTCCAACTCATCGAGAATGTTTATGCAGCGGTCAAAGAAATGCTGACCAGCCTCGGTCAGGTGCAGGGCGCGTGTCGAGCGGTTGAACAGCGAGGCGCCAAGATCCGACTCCAGCGCGCCAATGCAACGCGAGACCGTCGAGATCTTGACGCCCTCTTTTTCCGCCGCTTTGGTGAAGCTCCCCAATTCGGCTACCTGGACGAAAATCCGCATCGCCGCAAAGTAATCCACTCTTACCTCACCAACTCGTCCACGATGATCAATACAGCGAATTAAGGAATCCGGGAGCCGCCCCCGCTCCTGCTGGTCGGTTGCCGGATCAGGCGCGCAGAGGCCAGAATCTCTGCTCAAATTTTTGCGGATTTTATAACACACTGCCTCGCTACCTCAATCATTTAAGAACGTGAGCGCAAAATCTGAGGTGAAACGGAGTGATGCCGGTTCAAATCATGTACTGCTTCAATGTCCCGATCTGATTCTTCGCCAGCTCATCGAGTAAAACGGCGCTAAGCGACACGTGCCCGGCCGCATCGTTCGCCTGTTCCGTCATACGCGCGCTGGCTTCCATCTGGGTTGCGATAATATTGCCGGAGACGCTCTGCTGCTCGATGGCAACGGCAATTTCGCCAATCCGCTCCGATGAATCGGCCGCGTTCGCGCCAATACGTATGATCGCCTGCTCCGCTTCGTCCGCGCGGTTGACGCTTGTCTCGACCAATTGCTGAGCGGCCATCATTTGCACGGTGGATTGATGCATGCGTTCAACCATGGTGCCGATCGTCTCCGATATTTCCTGCGTGGAATGGGCGGTGCGCTCGGCGAGTTTCCGTACCTCATCGGCCACGACGGCAAAGCCCCTCCCGGCTTCGCCTGCACGCGCAGCTTCGATAGCGGCGTTCAGGGCCAGCAGATTGGTTTGGTCGGCAATCTCCCGGATGACGCTGACGACGGCTCCGACCTTGTCTGTATAGCTTTCCAGCTCTTGAATGCCGGACGAGGAGGATTTGACGACGGTTGAAATTTCATGAATATCGCGAATGGTATGCTCGATGATTTTCGCCCCCTCTTCGACCAGGGAGGCCGCTTCCGTTGTATTGTCCCGCGTCAGTTTCGCCTGTTCCGCCACATGCTTGACACTGACCGTCATCTCTTCTATCGAGGTCGCGATCGCGGCTGCCGCTTCGCTTTGCGTACAGGAGGCGGTGGAGACTTGCTGAGCATCGGCGGCGAGCAACTGCGAGGCGGCGGCAACTTCCCGGGCGCCGTCGCGCAAACCGATGAAATGCGCCTGTAGTCGGTCCAGCAGCGCGTTGAACGCCTGGGCCGTTCTTGCGATCTCGTCGCGGCCTAAAATCTCCGCGCGGCGGGTGAAGTCCAACTGCTCGCTGGTATGCTCGATCGTCTGCTCGATCGATCCCAATCCGCGCGAAATGATGCGAAAGATGCGTGTGGCCAACGCGATGACCATCAATAGCGCGCCGACGATGACGATGGCGGAAGCCCAAAGCGACTGCTGATAGGCGGCATTGTTCTGTAACGAGATGGCATGCGCCATCCCGTAGCAGTAATTGATATGGTCATCCAGCGCCTTCATCAGCACCATGCCGCTTTCATTCAGCACGCCCTCATTCAGCCGAACGGCGACCGCCTGCTGATTGGCGCGCGAGGCGGACAGCACCTGATCTCTCAACTGCCGGTAATGTGCCATGGCATCACTGTCGGCTTGCACCATTTTCCAACCCTGATCGTCGGTAAGGTCGTTCGCCATATAGCCTGCCATGGCGGCGTCGAAAACCGTGTCGGAACGAGCAATATCCGCTTCCAGGCGCGCTTTGTCGCCGGCATCGCTCGCCATGATGTGTTTCAGCGTGGCAGTACGGATTTCCATTACCGCACGCTGAGCCTGAGACATCATTTTGAGGCGGGGAAAGGTATTGACTTCAACGTAGTTAAACCGTGATTGGGCGAGATCCAGTTCCCGCACGCCATAGCCACCAATAAGCACGAGCGCGGCCAAAGCGGTCATTAGCGTAAATAGCAGTCGTTTCTTGATACTCATTCTCATTATTCTCAATAAAGCACTGACCCCGATACTACTTCCGCGAAAATCCTATCGAGAATAACCGCAGCGGCAAATGACTTTTGCCGTTCGGGTAACTTCCTGCTTTTGCAAAACAAATTTGCGTGAACAGTTATTCAAAAAGGCTAAAACAGCCATTACGATTTGGCCTCGTTTGCAAAATGTTACTCGACATCAAACGCTTCATTTGTGCGCGCGGCTCAGGCAACGAGATGAGCCAATACCGCACCGATGCTAGATTGATTCCTAGGTGGGAACATGATTAAAAAGCGATTTTCCGAATTTGCCGACAAGGTGAGACGGCAGGCGAATTTACCTGCCCGCATTAAGCTATGGAGCGGCGAAATCTTCGATCTCGGCGAATTTTCCATACCCAAGATCGTCATTTCCGTCACCAGTCCTCTGGCATTACCCGGTCTGATTACGCCCACGCTCGATACGCTAGGTACGGCCTACGTGAACGGACATCTCGATGTGGAAGGACAACTGACCGATATCATCGACATGAGCTACCTGCTAACCCGGCTTGGGGATATGACGAGTACCGGGAAGTCGGTCCTCGAGAAGGCGGCCCAAAGGCTGATGCATACCCGGGCGAGCGACAAGCAGGCCATCCAATACCACTACGACGTATCCAACGCGTTCTACCAGCAGTTCTTGGACAAAAACCTCGTTTATTCCTGTGCGTATTTCGAAAATGGAGATGAGGACTTGGCAACGGCGCAGATCAAGAAACTCGATCACATTCTGACCAAAATAAGGATCCGTCCTGGGCAGCGGCTGCTGGACATCGGCTGCGGGTGGGGCGCATTGGTTATCCGCGCCGCTCAGCAACACGGCGCGCATTGCACGGGTGTCACCCTTTCACAGAATCAATACGAGTTCGCCACCGAGCAAGTCAAGAGGCTGGGACTGGAAGACCAGGTAACCATTGCGCTGTGCGACTATCGCGATGTGACCGGGCAATTCGACCGGATCACCAGCGTCGGCATGTTCGAACATGTCGGCAGAGCCAACTTGGTGAGCTATTTCAGCAAAATCAGCGACCTGTTGACCTTTGACGGTTTGTGCCTCAATCACGGCATCACGCTGTCGGATGCGGATCATACCGAGACAAAACATGGCGGCGGGCGCTTTATAGACCAGTTTGTCTTTCCAGACGGCGAATTGCCCCATATCGGCCAGGCACTCAAGGCCATGCAACAAGGCGGCCTGGAATCGCTGGACGTCGAGAACCTGCGGCGCCATTACGCAAAAACCTTGGCCATCTGGAGCCGGAATTACGAAAAAAATTCGGCCAGTATCCGCCAAATGGTTGACGAACAAAGGCATCGGATCTGGCGCGTGTACCTGGCCGGTTGCGCTTATGCATTCGATCAGGACGATGTGTCCCTCTATCAGGTGCTCTGCCAGAAGTCGGGGCAACCGAGCCGGCAAATCGAATGGTCGCGGCGTTACATGTACTGCGCCGCTTGATGATGGCACTCGAAAGGCCGGCGAGGCGGTGACGCCCCGGCCTTTCCGCCCCTGGACTTAAGCAGGACGAAAGAAACACAATGGCAAGCAACGCATCTGAGTATATCAAGCACCAT
Organism: Paludibacterium sp.; assembly: GCF_019232825.1. Lineage (GTDB taxonomy): Bacteria > Pseudomonadota > Gammaproteobacteria > Burkholderiales > Chromobacteriaceae > Paludibacterium. Next base: position 31,567 of record NZ_JAFAND010000060.1, read on the forward strand.
TTGACGTTCTGGAATTCCGCCGATGGTTTTTCGAGCGTCCACATCGATACCTTCTCCGTTTCCCTGTTCCTCGGTTTCGTCTTTGCCCTCGTGTTGTCCTACGTGGCGC
>NZ_JAFAND010000063.1 GCF_019232825.1 Paludibacterium sp.
GGGCGGTCGGGCGAGCCTGCGAGTGTGCTGCTCGGTGAGAGCCTGAAGAAGCTCGGCCTGCGTGAGACCCGGTTGAAGACCGGCACGCCGCCACGCCTCGACGGGCGCACCATCGATTACAGCCGCTGCATCGAACAGCCCGGCGACGGCATGGTGGAGACCGGCGAGCCCGGTCGTGCGAGCGCGAGCCACGAGGGTGTTCCGGTGTTCAGCTATCTGGGGCGGGCGTCCATGCATCCGGACCAGCTGCCGTGCTGGGTCACGCATACGAACGAACGCACCCACGAGATCATCCGCAGCGGCTTCGACCGCAGCCCCATGTTCACGGGCAAGATCGAAGGGGTGGGGCCGCGCTATTGCCCCAGCGTCGAAGACAAGATCAACCGCTTCGCCGACAAGGACAGCCATCAGATCTTCCTCGAGCCGGAAGGTCTGGACACGCACGAGTACTACCCTAACGGCATTTCGACCAGTCTGCCGTTCGACATCCAGCTGGCGGCGGTGCATAGCATCCCCGGCTTGGAGAATGCCCACATCCTGCGCCCCGGCTATGCGATCGAATACGACTATTTCGATCCGCGCGGGTTGAAATCGACCTTCGAAACCAAGGCGATCCACGGGCTGTTTTTCGCCGGCCAGATCAACGGCACCACCGGCTACGAGGAAGCGGCGGCCCAAGGGCTGTTCGCCGGCATGAACGCCGCCTTGCTCGCCCGCGGCGAGGAGGGCTGGTGCCCGCGCCGCGACGAGGCGTATCTGGGTGTGCTGGTCGACGACCTGATCACCAAGGGCGTGTCCGAGCCGTACCGCATGTTCACCAGCCGGGCCGAGTTCCGTCTGCAACTGCGCGAGGACAACGCCGATCTGCGCCTGACCGAGGCGGGCCGGCGCTATGGCCTGGTCGGCGACGCGCAGTGGGACGCCTTCTGCCGCAAGCGCGATGCCGTCGAGGCGGAAAAAGCGCGCCTCAAGGCTACCTGGGTGCACCCTGCCCGCAGCGACCAGGCGCTGATCGCCGCCTTGCTCGGTCGGCCGATCGAACGCGAGTACAATCTGCACGATCTGCTGAAGCGGCCGGACGTCACCTATGCGGCGTTGATGACGCTGCCCGAGGCGCAGGGCGGCGTCGATGATGATGTGGTTGCCGAGCAGGTGGAAATTCAGGTCAAATACCAAGGCTACATCGACCGACAGAACGATGAGCTGGCGCGGCGCGACAATCTCGACGACGTGCGCCTGCCGGCCGACATCGACTACGCCCAGGTCTCCGGGCTGTCGAAGGAAGTGCAGCAGAAGCTCAACGGCCAGCGTCCGGAAACCCTGGGGCAAGCCTCGCGCATCCAGGGTGTGACGCCGGCCGCCATCGCCTTGCTGATGGTGCATCTGAAACGCGGATTCGGTGACGCCAAAAAAACCGCGTAACGACAATAGGGGCGCGGCGGCGCCCCGCGACTCGTGACTCAACGAGGGGTGAGCAAAATAAATACAATCAGTGAACTCTCTTCCGGGCTGGAGCAGATCGGCCTCGACCTGAGCGCGCGCCAGCTGGCCGCGCTCGATGCCTATCTGGCCCTGCTGGCCAAGTGGAATCAAACCTACAATCTCACCGCCGTGCGCGAAACCGAGCGCATGGTGAGCTACCACCTGCTCGACAGCCTGACGCTGGTGCCGCATCTGGCCGGCGGCACGCGTCTGTTGGACGTGGGTTCCGGCGGCGGCATGCCGGGCATTCCGGCGGCGATCGCCCGCCCGGACCTGCAGGTGGTGGTGTTGGACGCCAACCACAAAAAGACAACTTTCTTGCGTCAAGCCGTAATCGAGTTGAAACTGCCCAATGTCGAGGTGGTTACCGAGCGGGTTGAGCTGTTCAAACCGTCGGCGCCGTTCGACCGGATTACCAGCCGCGCGTTTGCCGAGCTGGCCGAATTCGTCAAATTGACCCGCCATCTATTGGCCCCTGGCGGCCAGTTCGTGGCGATGAAGGGCGTTTATCCGTACGAGGAGATCGCCCAATTGCCCGCCGACATCGCGGTCAGCGAAGTGGTGCCGGTCAGCGTGCCCGGCCTCGATGCCGAGCGTCATCTGGTGAGAATGGTGATGCAATGATGAGCCGCATAATCGCGGTCGCCAACCAAAAGGGCGGCGTCGGAAAAACCACCACCGTGGTCAACCTGGCCGCGAGTCTGGCCGAGCTCGGCCGGCGGGTGCTGATCGTCGACCTCGACCCGCAGGGCAATGCCACGATGGGCAGCGGCATCGCCAAGCAAAACCTCCATCACAGCGTTTACCACGTGCTGCTCGGCCACGCCGACGCGCGCGAGGTGCGTCAGCGCGCCAAGGAGGGCGGCTACGACGTGCTGCCCGCCAACCGCGACCTGGCCGGCGCCGAAATCGAGCTGGTGCAGGAATTGGCGCGCGAGCAGCGGCTGAAGAACGCGTTGGCCGAGCTCGACGACCTGTACGACTACATTCTGATCGACTGCCCGCCGTCGCTGAACCTGCTGACCCTCAACGGGCTCGTGGCGGCCAGCAGCGTGCTCATCCCGATGGTGTGCGAGTACTACGCGCTCGAAGGGCTGTCCGATCTGGTCGGCACGCTGCGCAAGGTGCGCGCCGCCGTCAATCCCCGCATCGAGATTCTCGGCCTGCTGCGCACCATGTTCGACGCGCGCAGCAATTTGTCGCAGCAGGTGGCCGACCAGCTGGCGCAGCACTTCCGCAACAAGGTGTTCGAGACCGTCATTCCGCGCAACATCCGCTTGGCCGAGGCGCCGAGCCATGGCCTGCCGGGATTGGTTTACGACCGCACCGCGCGCGGCGCGCAGGCGTATTTAACGTTGGCGGGCGAATTGCTGACCCGTCTTGAATCTGAACCCGCACAAGTTACCCACTAAATCATGGTCAAACTCAAAGGACTCGGACGCGGCCTCGATGCGCTGCTGTCCGTTGCCGACACGGCGGAAGACCGTTTGCAGACGCTCGCCATCGATCTGATCCGCCCGGGCAAGTATCAGCCCCGCTCGCGCATGAACGAGGCGGCGCTGAACGAACTGGCCGACTCGATCCGCGCCCAGGGGGTGATCCAGCCCGTGGTCGTGCGCGAGATCGGTTTTGGCGAATACGAACTGATCGCCGGCGAACGGCGCTGGCGCGCGGCGCGCATCGCAGGCCTCGGCGAGCTGCCGGCGGTGATCAAGACCGTGCCGGACGAAGCGGCGCTGGCCATGGCGCTGATCGAAAATATTCAACGGCAGGAGTTGGACGCCATTGAAGAGGCGCAGGGCATTCAGCGGCTAATTAATGAATTTGGCATGAGCCACGAATCCGCGGCTGAAGCGTTAGGACGTTCGCGTAGCGCGGTGTCCAACCTGCTGCGTTTGCTGGCGTTGCCGGAGGCCATTCAATCCATGCTGCATGACGGTTTGCTGGAAATGGGACACGCCCGCGCGCTGTTGCCGCTGCCGGCGCCGCGCCAGCTGAAACTGGCGGAAGAAGCGGCCAAGCACGGCTGGTCGGTGCGCGAGGTCGAGCGCCGCGTGCAGCAAGACGGGCGCCCGGCGCCGGTGCGTCCGCAGCAGGACCCGGATATTAGGCGCCTGGCCGATACGCTGGCCGAGCACCTGGGCGCCGGCGTGGCCATCCGCCATGGAAAGGCTGGAAAAGGCAAAATTACAATTGAATATTCTTCCGTCGCGGCTTTGGAGGGGATATTAGAAAAACTGCAAGTAAAATCAATGGAATGATCTTTTGTTACAAGCAGTTTCAAGCGGCCGCTCGGTTGACTGATCTTCCATGCCAGGCCTATAATCGTGCGATTTTTCACAAAATCGGACATGAATAATCCGGAAGTAATGCGGGTGCTGCGCTTGCAGCTCAAGCTCACACTGGCTGCTGTGGCGCTGAGCGCGATCCTCGGGGGGGGGCGCCTCAATATCATGGTATCGACGCTCCTGGGGGGGCTGTCTGCGTTGATACCCGCCTGGGTCTATAGCCGGATTGCCTATGCCAAGCGCCATGTGCCGCCTAGCGTCCTGATGCGGGCGCATTTCCGCGGCGAGGCGGTCAAGTTCATGCTGACCGTGGCGATGTTCGGTTGCGTGCTGCTGTACTACAGAAATTTTTCCGTGGCCGGGTTGTTTTGCGGTTACTTTGCCGCCATCTCCGGCTATTGGTTCGGGCTTTTAATTAAATAAACAGAGAAAAGCGCAATGGCAAGCAACGCATCTGAGTATATCAAGCACCATTTGACGTTCTGGAATTCCGCCGATGGTTTTTCGAGCGTCCACATCGATACCTTCTCCGTTTCCCTGTTCCTCGGTTTCGTCTTTGCCCTCGTGTTGTCCTACGTGGCGC